>RFIV01000370.1 GCA_003695085.1 Gammaproteobacteria bacterium | reverse complement strand
CTCAGGAGGGAATCGATGCGTCAGTTCTTTTCAACCTGTCCGTAGTCCAGTTCGACCGGGGTCGAACGCCCGAATATGCTGACGAGCACCCGGATCTTACCCTTGTCGGGCTTGACTTCCTCCACCACGCCGTTGAAGTTGGAAAACGGCCCGTCGATCACCCGTACACTCTCGCCCTTCTCGAAATCGATCTTGGGCTTCGGCTTCGCAGCCCCCTCGCTCATCTGGTCGGTGATACGAGCCACCTCGCTATCCGGTATGGGCACCGGGTTCTTGGCATGGCCAACAAAGCCGGTAATCTTGGGGGTATTCTTCACCACGTGCCAGGTTTTGTTGTTCAACTCCATCTGCACGAGGACATAGCCGGGGAAGAACTTCCGCGTGGTCGTCCGCTTGACCCCCTTGACCATTTCCACGACGCTTTCCGTGGGCACGAGGATCTCGCCGAAAAATTCTTCCATCCCCAGCGACTTGACCCGCTCCTCGAGCGCGGCCTTCGCCTTGTGCTCGTAGCCGGAATAGGTGTGAACCGCATACCATGCCATCGCCATCGAGCGCACACTCCTCGCGTTCAGAGGGTTGGGTTCAGCAGGAACTTCGACATCTTCGCCCACAACACGTCGAAAGCACCCAGGATCAACGCTATGACGATAACCGTCAAAATGACGACACGGGTGTGGGACACCACCTCCTGCCACGTAGGCCAAGTGACTTCACGCAGCTCGGCAACGACCTCCACCAGGAACGGGTTGACCTTTTCGCTACGCAGCACGATGAACAGCGTGATAGCGGTCACCACTGCGGAAATGACCCACGGGTAGCCCATTTCCCCAATCAGGTAGGTATCCCGAAAACCGAAATGTCCCCAGAACTGATAAAGCAACTTCCCCAGCACGTAAAACAATGTCAGCGTGCCGACAAAATAGGAAAAGTTGACGATTCTCTGGTTCGACATTGTCTTGCCTGAAAGCGAGGTTGCAAGGGTTCGCGCCGACGTGCGCGTACGCACGCGGGCGAAGGTTACGGGATGCACACCTGCCCGTCAAGGGATACGACCGGCTGTGGTTGGCCAGGACATACCAGCTATTCGATTATCTCGCTCACGACCCCGGCACCGACGGTCCGACCGCCTTCCCGGATGGCGAAGCGAAGCTCTTTCTCCATCGCGATGGGCGTGATGAGGTGCACTTCGATGGTCACCCGGTCACCCGGCATCACCATTTCCGTACCCTCGGGCAACGTCACAACGCCGGTCACGTCAGTGGTCCGGAAGTAGAACTGCGGTCGATACCCGCTGAAGAACGGGGTGTGGCGGCCACCTTCTTCTTTGCTCAGCACGTAGACAGACCCGCGGAACTTGGTATGCGGGGTGATGGAACCGGGCTTGGCCAGGACCTGCCCACGCTCCACCTCTTTCCGCTTGATACCACGCAGCAAGACGCCGATGTTGTCGCCGGCCTCGCCACGGTCCAGGATCTTCCGGAACATCTCCACACCGGTCACCACGGTCTTGCGTGTGGGCCGGATACCGACGATCTCCACCTCATCGCCCATCTTCACCACGCCGCGCTCCACACGCCCGGTGGCCACGGTCCCACGACCCGAAATGGTGAACACGTCCTCAACGGCCATCATGAAGGGCTTGTCGATGGGCCGCTCGGGAAGCGGCACAAACTTGTCGACGGCGTCCATCAGCTCGAGGATGGCCTGCTCTTCCTTCTCATCGCCCTGGAGCGCCTTCAATGCACTCATGCGGATGATGGGGATTTCATCACCCGGGAACTCGTAGGAATCCAGCAGCTCCCGCAACTCCAACTCGACCAGCTCAAGCAGCTCCTCGTCGTCCATCATGTCAACCTTGTTGAGGGCGACGACGATATAGGGAACGCCCACCTGGCGGGCCAGGAGGATGTGCTCTCGCGTCTGCGGCATGGGGCCGTCAGGCGCGCTGACCACCAGAATGGCACCGTCCATCTGCGCGGCACCGGTGATCATGTTTTTGATGTAGTCGGCGTGTCCCGGGCAGTCCACGTGGGCATAGTGTCGCGTTTCGGTCTCATACTCGACATGCGCGGTGGCAATCGTGATCCCTCTGGCGCGCTCTTCAGGGGCCTTGTCAATCTGGTCGAACGTGGTGTAGTCGGCCAGCCCCCGCTTGGACAACACTTTGGTGATCGCCGCGGTCAACGTGGTCTTCCCATGGTCCACGTGCCCGATGGTTCCGATGTTGAGGTGAGGCTTGGTCCTGTTGAATTTCTGCTTCGCCATGAGAGATCCTCCGGTCAATTCACAACAGATATAGTCAAAGAAAAGGCCTTGCTGCCGATTACCTGGCCACTGTTTTCTACCGCCGTCGACACACGGCTGCCCCCATTCGACGACAGTCGTCCCATGGGCGCAAAAGGTGTTTTTCCGAAGCTTCTCGAGGGGATGGAGCCCACGACCGGACTCGAACCGGTGACCTCTTCCTTACCAAGGAAGTGCTCTACCACCTGAGCTATATGAGCTCTCCACCTGGAGCGGGCAGCGGGAATCGAACCCGCGTCATCAGCTTGGAAGGCTGAGGTAATAGCCACTATACGATGCCCGCACTCCTTAAAAAGAAGTGGTGGAGGGGGGTGGATTCGAACCACCGAAGCTTTCGCGTCAGATTTACAGTCTGATCCCTTTGGCCACTCGGGAACCCCTCCACACACGCCCCGCTGTCGCGGAACGCCGGAAACTAAATGGAGCTGGCGGACGGAATCGAACCCCCGACCTGCTGATTACAAGTCAGCTGCTCTACCAACTGAGCTACGCCAGCTCACAAGGCCTCTCATTTCGAGAGGCCGCTATACTAAGGAACTTTTTTTTCCGATGCAAGCCCCTCGCACAAAATTTCTCGCCGCTCAATTCGGGACCACTGCTTGCTCCCCAAAAACAGGGGATCAACCCGTGCGCGAAGGCCAACACTGGAGGGATCCTCCGGCGTCACCCAGTATTCCTTTCGGGTTCTGCGCACTTCTTTCATCTCGGCGTTCAGCCCCTGCTTGCGACGCTCTTCCAGCATGGCCCGCGCACTGTCAATGTTTCTGAACAGCCCGAGCGAGATACCATTGCGCAGCGGCCCCTGACTGATACGGTAACTGTCGATCTTCCGAACCTGAAGCTCTGCAAGCTTCTTGTTGGCCTGAGCACGAGATGGCAAGGGCGGGATGTATACCCAGTAGTCCGGTGCCACTTCGCGTTCGCGTTCAATTTGCCGCGCGCGAACCCGATTATTGCTCAGGTAACTTACCAGCTCCTCTGCTTCGGTTTTGTCGTAAATGGGCCCAAAAAGCAAACAGAGGCGCTCTTTTTTGTTCCCGGTAGTCTTGTTACGGGCATCGGCTACCAGGACCGACTTGTAGGGGTCAGTCGCTTTCAGCTCACGCAGCATGATGAGTGGCTGGGCGCCTTCATGAACCACAGGCTGCTGCCGGACAACCGGTGCCGCCCCCCACCCATTATACTGTGCCGCCAGAACCAGAAGATTCAGCAGAAACAGTGACAGAAAAATCCACCTCATTCCGGCATCTCCACCCTGTGTACCCATTCCAGACCATCCAGCACCAGATCAGGCACATGGATGCACTCAACATTCCCGCGACAAGCCCCCTTCAAAAGCAGCGCATCGCCCCCGGTCAGCAACAGCCGCCGAATACGTCTCTCAGCCAGATACGCTTCCGCTTCACGTATCATTCCAGCCAGTTGGACACCCAGCCCTGCCGCGACACACGCCTGTGTATTTCTCCCCAGTCCGGCCGCCAGATTGGGCGCTGCGGACTGTACGCGGGCCATCCCGGATTCCACTGCTTGCGTGAGCAATCGGACACCCGGGGCGATCCATCCGCCCAGATGCTCGCCATCAGCGGCCACGACGTCAAAGGTAATGGCCGTACCGGCATCGACCACTGCGTAGGCCTGTCCGCGGTAGCATTGCCAGCCACCCGCCATTGCCAGCCAGCGGTCCACTCCGAGCGTGTCCGGTCTGGAGTAGGCCACCTTGAGTCCCTGCAGCGTTTTTCGGACCTGAGCATACCAGAAGCGGCAGCCCGAGAACGCCTTTTCCCAGCGCTGCAGTCCTGCATCACTGGCAACCGACGCCAGAGCCACACCTGTCGGCCACGCCCCCGCGGATCGGAGAGTCTCTGCCAACTCGTCCGGAGTCAGGGCCACACCGGCGACTGTCTGGTCACCCCGGCTCAGGCGCCACTTGATGCGGCTATTGCCCTGATCCGCATAGAGCCAGCTCATGGTTGCACTCTCAGAGAAAGCTCTCCGGAATGTATTTTCCGGATGCCATCAGGCGTTCCGAGGCACAGGCAACCCGCAGAATCCACGCCTCGGTACTCTCCTGCGGCCATGACCCCCCCATTGATATCACGGATTTCCACCGCTGCGCCCTGATAACGATCGAGCGCCGTCCAGCGCTCCATGAATGCCGGCCACCCCTGAGACCGGAAAAGCTCAAGGCCGGCCGACAGCCGGGACCAGACGGCCTCAAATACTTCGGTTCGACTCAATGCTCGGCCTGCCAGTCTGTCAAGCGTAATCCAGGGCTGATCAATACACCCCATCTGGCCATCCTCATGCACATTGACGCCAACCCCCAGCACGACCCGAACTTCACCCCCCTGCTCGCCTTCAAGCTCGACCAGGATGCCACATAGCTTTGCGCGCTCTGCATGAATATCGTTTGGCCATTTGAGCGTCAGAGGTGCGCCAGAGTATTCCTGCAAAGCCTCGGCGACGCAGGTCCCCGCTGCCAGGCTCAACCCTCCGAGCGTTTCATACCCCTGCGCCCAGCGAAATCCAACAGACATATACAGATGTGCTGCCATCGGGCTGACCCAGTCTCTTCCCAGGCGGCCACGACCGGCCAATTGCCGCTCCGCCGTGACAACCACCCGAGGGGCAACTCCTTGTACAAGAATCTGGCGTGCGAGGGTGTTGGTCGAATCGCACGTGGTTTGATACGCCAGCACCGTATCGTGCGCTCCATCTCCCGTGACGACTGTGCGAAGTGTGGCCGGGTTCAGAAGATCCTGACCAGCCTGCAGGCGATAACCCCGCCCGCGCACTTGTTCTATGCGGATTCCCTGCTCCCGAAGCGCCTGAACATGCTTCCAGACGGCAGTGCGACTGCAGCCCAGACTATCAGCCAGATGTTGGCCAGAAACCCACTCACCGCCGATCAGCAGCTCCAGTATCCGTTCCCGGGTATTTTGCTCGCTCATGCGAGGCAGTCTAGCGGGTTTGCGGAAACTAGTCGATGGGAGTGGCTGTGAGGTTGCTGACGATATCGAAGTTTTGCAAACGAACACCGTGCATGATCGTCTGGGCCTGGCTCACGTCAGGGTGTTTGAGCTGCACGCTGCCAATTGCCAACTCCTTGAACGAGGTCCGGGCTCTGACCGCGAACCCCAGCGGCCGATTGGCAGCAACCGACGTGTCGTTGGGGCCACTCGTCGTGACATAGCGGTAGCCCTGGGGCGAACCGGGATCCATGATTTTTTCCTGGCCCTTTTCTCCATAGACACCGTTGCGGTCTGTGCCCGTCTGTTTTTTCACAACACGCGTCTGATAGACATCCACGCTGATCTCGTTACGGAAGCCGTAGCTGTTCTGCCCATCCACGCCATCATTGGTGGTAATGTCATCAATGATCAACTGTGTGCCGCTTCCGTTCGTTCGCAAGCCATTCTGCTCCCGCCGGTTGGTCTCCCACATCAACTGAGTTCGCTTGTCCTGGCTTTCAGCGGGTGCGAAACGCTGGGCAATCGCGATGGTGACCCCCTGCTCGCCACGGTCTTCCCAGCGACCTCCCGCGCCCAGACACCCGCTGGCATCAGCCGCCGAGGCACCAACACAGAGTTCGCCAGCACCTCCGGCACGGATGGAAGCCGTGGATCCCTTCTCGAAACGCTTGAGTACCACCCGCCCGATACTGTCACTTGATCGCCCTCCGATTCGAAGGTCGCTGATATCCATGGTGCTCCACGCCTCACCCTTCACGAGCATCAGACCTTGCGCATCCACATCAATGGTCATGTTGCGCAAGTGCTGATCATATTCCACTCCTGTGGCCCAGATTCCCCGACCGTTTTCATCCACCATCAGCGCAGCATTGCCTTCTGTGACAAACAGATCCGCGTTGACCGTAATCCCCTCACCATTTGCCCCGCCCGGCCCCAGGGTATAGTGACCGTCAAGGGTAAAGTCATAGGCTGGAAAGAGTTCCAATGCCAGCAGCAATTCGGACCCGCCTTGCAGTTTTGCATTCTCATCACCGACTTTTAGCCCATCTATCCGGTATCCCGCCTTGAGGTGCTCAAAACCGATCCGCAGTCCATCAAAGAATTCTGTGCCATTGACCGTACCGGCACGCGTCACGTCAAAGGTGATATCCCCACGCCCCCAGGATTCAATGCCGGCCAAAATGACACGATTGCCATCATCGGTATAGCTGATCGTCGCTGCTGGCAGGCTCCACTCCGCATCAATTCGCAAACCTTGATACCCGGCATCCCGGTGACCCTTTCCCTGCAGGAAAAAGCGGTTGGTGTAAGCCTCTCCATTGAAAACAGCATCCCGAAAATCAAAAGCCAGGTCCAGCTGGCCGAAGGAACGACCCGGATCACCCGCCGTGATGCTATCGATGGACAGGTTGCCCTTGAACCGATCCAGCTGCAAGGCCAGCCCGAGGTCGCCCTGCCTGTCAGACGCCACATCCAGCGTCAAGCCATTGACATACCATTGGCCACTGATGTTGTTCAGCGCCAAAGCATACCCATCATCTGAATAACGAAAATTGGCCTGATTCAGAACCGTGTTGATGTCCACCGTGAATCCCGCGCCATTCCGCCCACCTGGGTGGACCCGCCATACTGTGCTCATGTCATAGTCGAGATGCAGTCCTCCATAACTGGCCAGCGGCTGTCCGCCGTTACCCAAGGGCGTCGCCAGGGCATTCTGGCTGGCTCCATAGCGAATAGCCTGTACGTCCCAGCTGGCCTGAATGCGTGGAAAGGCCATGTAAAGAAATGGCGTGCCCGTCGGATCATTGTTATCTACCGCAAACACCAGCAGGTTGTCATGCGCCCGCATTGCACCGCTGATGCCATCCAGCATGAATTCATTGCCCTGATCACGGAAAGTAAACCGTGAATCAGACAACGCGAAGTCCAGACTGTATTTAAGGCCTGCCCCCTGGTAGCCCTCGACATAAAGTCGTCCGGCCGCATTCACGTCTGCCACGAACGTGCCCATGCTCCGGTCCCAGTGGTCCGAAAGCGAAATATCGCTGATCACAAACCGGTTGTTGGTCCAGGTAAACGGAATGTAGAGCCCCCCGGTATCCGTTACTGCGACTTCATAGTCCTGGGCCGCGCCTGATGATGCATCGTCGGTAGCCGAAATCCGCACCCCTCTGAAGCTCAGGCCTGAGGAGTCATCCCAATAATTGATCGCGTCAATGTCGATATTGGCATTCACTTCCAGCGAGAGACCCGCCTGACCGGTCACCTCACCCATTTCCGCCTCATCCAGCGACTGAAGCTCCCCGCGGGCCAAAGTGGCGGGCAGCATTGCCGTGAACATAAGTATGCGTATGATGCTCATGTCGCCTTCCTCATGGATTGCCCGTCGGGAAGATAAGCAGGTTCCCCTGCATGGTTACGTTCCCGTGCATAAGGACCGAGTAAATATCTGTTTGCTGAAAACCTGGGCCCGTTGGCCGGGCGGTGCTGCTGGTGGCATAGGTATAGTGCACGTTGTCAAAACGTACCTGATCCGGAAGGCCGACTTCCAGCACATCCTTGTCAAACGCCGCACCGTCTCCACCGAATCCGTCATCGACGTGACGCACCCGAAGCGTCAGCCCCTGAAAGGAAAAGCGGCCGCGAATATCATCCAGCACAAACCACCCTCCGTTTTCACCTGTCTGATAGGCTATCCGGGCACCACACTGTTTTCCACCATCAGAACATTTGCCGAAATAGGCATTCTCCAGAGGGCCGCCATCTTCGTTAATGGTGATGTCACCGCTAAGATAGATCCCCCCCTGCCCGGACACTTCAGACAGCTCTGCTTCTTCAACGGGGCGCAGCTCCGCATAGGCGGAACCGGCGAGGATCAAACCCAGAATTCCCGACAGTATGCACTTCATGTCCGCCTCACTTCATCAGGTCGTGGCTGGTGATTTTCATGTACTGAATCAGCAGATTCTCGATCCGGGAGGAACCGAAATCATGCACACCGCCCGTATCATGCACTTCCAGTTTACCGATATAGAGATTGCCCCGATTGGCCGGGTCCTGGTAGTAATCATTGAACCAATCCCATAGCGCCTTGTTTTGCGCCGCACTGCGGGTCCCGCCCCCGCTCCAGCCCAAAGCAGAAGGTAACTGCGTGGGCGTCACACCGAACTTGTCCTGGGCCGCTTGGGCGATGGACTTGATCTCATAGACGAAGTTACCGCTGCCGTTGACATTCATCGCCATGGGCTGGTGGGCGTTACCCAGCGGCAGTTCCAGAAGGAAATTTCTGAATTTCAGGGCCTTGCCACAGCTGGCGCCGCCATCCTCGCAAGTGGAGATCATCAGTTCAGGCGTATAGAAGTTCAGGTGAAACTCACCGACCATCTTGTTGCCTTCCCCCCAGACACGGAGCCGCGTGCCATCAATCACCGCTGCCTTGGCATGGATATTCAGGCTGTCCGCGTCGTGGCTGCCCACTTTGACGCTAAATTTCATGCCAAGATCGGGGCGCTCTCCGTTCTCGTAGGCTGCCGATGCAGTGCGACTGTCACACAGACCCCCTCCGGCTGCCCCGGTGAAGCAATCAAATCCTGCCGAAGCGACGTTATAATCGCGCAGTACGATGTTGCCGTTTACATCCCTTAACGGACTGCCATCTTCGGCGTAGACCGGATCGGGTGCCCCATCGAAATCCATGTCCTTGTGCCGGGTACCGTCCGGCGCATGCTGTTGCGGCGCACGGATTTCCAATACCGCCTTGTCCTCAACACCGATGCTATCGCCATCGAGGACATCAATGTTAAAAGGGTTTTTAAGCCGGCCAAGGTTCACGGGATTCAGCGTACCGCCATAGTCCGAACCGGATCGTGCGATATACAGCTGGTTGACCGCCACAACGACGTCTTGTCCCTTGCTGGCTCCATAAGCACTTTTAATACCTTCAATCCTGAATATCTGCCCCCTGGAAGAGTCATCGGTATGCTCGAAAACAAAATCTTCGAACACCAAACCCAATCCTTTGCCTTCCACGGCAGAGAGGCCCTCATCATCCAGGGCTTTCAACTCGGCCCGAACCGGCAACACGCCCCCCAGTGCAAACAAGATTACACTGACTTTCAACAAAGCAGCCTTCACCATCAGAACAACCCCCTGCCCCGGTCAATATACTCGGTGCGGGCTCGCGGTGTCCCCCGCATAGCCTGATCCAGATTCACCTCGATGACGCTGTTCGGGATGTTGAAGAAAGCTCCGCTGGTCGCCTTGATAAAGTCCGCATCATTCGGATTTTCCTTTCTCACATCGTTCAGCCATTGAAGATCCTTGGTCTGAAACGACAGAAACATCCCGGATGATGGTCCAGTGAGATAACGCTTTCCATTGCGTGTCTCGACCTTTCCGATGGGAAGCGACCGATACATCCCCAAATCAAAACACACGTTGACACCGAGCATCTTGCAGTCATTGGGATTGATCTCCACGGTGTCCTTTTCCCAGGCCCAGCCGCACCAGGCAAACACAACCGTCCCACTGCAGCCATGCACATTCATGTCTGACGACAAAACGCCCAACTGTTGGGCGGCCTGAAACAGGATGTATCGCGTGACCGCGTCAACGTCATAGAGGTAGAAAGTGTCTCCGTTGGGCACACCAATATATTGCGCCCGGATATTGTCACGATTGCCCTGTGCATCGACGAGCTGGGCATTGGTATACAGAGGACTGTTGGCCGTCAGTAACGGCGCAAGCGCCACCACAATCTGATCCAAGATGTTATTGGAGCTGGAGCTGGCCACCTTCATGCCTGAACCATTGTCACGGATATCGACGTTCACATTCCCGGTCAGGTATTGAACATCTCCGGACAGATATCCCTGACTTTGGCCAAAGCCGATTCGAAATCCAGTCAGCTCATTGGTACCCTCATCCATGGCAAATTCAATGAACGGATCCGTGATCTTGAAGGGTACCAATTCACCGGTACGGTACTCGCTGCCATCAGACTTGAGTGGACGGGGCATGCTGGGGTTATTTCTGAAATAGGCCTCGTCGTAAATGAAGCCAAGACCAAAGTTGTTGATCAGGATATCCGCGCTGTCTGCTGGTGCATTGGGATCATCCGTCCGGGTATAACGTCCCAGCTCCATGACATCGGCGTTCAGCTGCGTCTCGATATCCATGCCGAAATCGACACGCGTGTAGGAGGTTGTGTCACCTGGATTTGGATTGAAATGCTTATCAATTGCGATGTAGGCCTGAGCGACCACATCCGACATTTCAGTGTCGTCAATGGGCTTGAGGGCCGCGATACCCTTCAGGCACCACAACAATCCAAGGCAGCCTGCTAGCCAACGGGCTGTCTGACCATGTGAAAAACGCACGCACTTCCCTCCTGATAACACCCATGCAGTGCTCGATGATCCGCCTCATGATGACCTTGCCTTGAAGTCAGTTTCTTTTTTGTTATGGCTACTTTATAGCCCATTTTTACACATGAACATTTGTACCAGTTCACACAAGGTGACATTTTGCAATGTTTCACCACAAAGTGCCGGACGCGTCACACCGCGTGGATCTGTTTGAGCCGGAAGGATGAGATCACGCACTAGTGGAGGAGATAGGTTACTCTGGCGACTGTTAAAGCCCATGCCCCAGCAGAAGGACGCGCCATACCGTTTAATGGCTATAAAGTAGTGCCCCAAACGCAAAAAAGCCCCCGGTTTTTGGCCGGGGGCTTCGTATTGGGTGCCTGACGACGACCTACTCTCGCATGGGCAATGCCACACTACCATCGGCGCTGAACT
>RFIV01000369.1 GCA_003695085.1 Gammaproteobacteria bacterium | reverse complement strand
GACCACCTCACTGTGTGCACTGGCGGGCAACATGGTGATCACCGCATCGGCGCCTTCTGCCGCAGCCAGTGCCGAGTCAGCTGCGTGTGCGCCCTCGTCTGCCAGCTGCGTGACGGGCGTACGATTGAGGTCGAAGACGCGCAGCGCATAGCCTGCTTTGATGAGGTTGCGCGCCATGGGCAGGCCCATGTGGCCCAGGCCAATGAAAGCGATGGTGTTCATGTCCGGCTCCTTGTTCTTGTCTCCGGTTTATCGGGCGATATAAGTTGCAAACGGGCCGCCGTCGCGCTGTGGCGGACTTATCGCAGGTCCGCCAGCGGATGGGCGTCTTCCGGCCAGGGCGGCTGGAAGTATTCATCTACAAGTGTCTCGGGGACGTCTTCCACCCGTGAAAACGACCACTTGGGCTGCTGGTCCTTGTCGATCAGCCGGGCCCGCACCCCTTCGGCAAAGTCCCGGTGACGCAGGCACTGGGCAGCCATGATCAGCTCGCGGCGAAAGACCTCCGCCAGACTCAGGTCCTTGCCCCCGTGAAGTTGTCGCCACACCAGATGGGCGGTGACCGGGCAGCCCCGGAAGAAGTTCTCATGGGCATGTTTCAGCCACGGGTCGGTCTCCGGCAGCTGTGCCAGCCCATCCACCACGTGCGCCAGTGACGGGCCCCCGGTGACGGACTGAATCAGGCCGAGATGACGCTTGAGTTCCGAGGCGGGCATCTGGTTGGGGTGGGCTTCCTCCAGACTGTGCAGCATCTGTGATATCCGTTTGCGATCACTTTCCGGGTCGGTGTAGGTGACGCGCGTCAGCCCGTCCAGCACTGCATCGCGCAGGTTTGCGGGCAGGCAGGCGTCGGCCAGACCGATGAAGCGGGCATCTTCAGCGTTGCAGCGCGCACCCGTCAATCCGAGGAAGAGCCCCACGCCGTCCGGCATGCGGTTGAGAAACCAGGTGGCCCCCACATCCGGGAACAGCCCGATACTGACTTCCGGCATGGCCAGGGTCGTGGTGTCCGTGACGATGCGGTGACTGGCGCCGGCCATCAGGCCCAGGCCACCGCCCATGACGATCCCGGTGCCCCAGACAATCAGCGGTTTCGGATAGCGGTGGATGCTGTAGTCGAGCCGGTATTCCTCGGTGAAGAACACGTCCCCGTCTTCCGGCCTGGAGGCTGGGTCGGTCATGGCCTTGTAGAGCTGGACGATATCGCCGCCGGCGCAGAACGCCCGCTCGCCTTCCCCCTGCAGAAACACGGCGCGGATAGCCGGATCCTGTCGCCAGGCATCCAGCTGCGGACCAATCAGGCGGATCATGTCCAGCGACAGGGCATTGAGCGCCTTCGGGTTGTTCAGGGTGAGCACGCCAATGGCGCCGCCGGTCGTCACCGGCCGGGTCTCAATCCGAACCGGACTCACTGATTCCGCCATTGGGGGCTCCTTTTCTCCAGAAAGGCCTGCACGCCTTCGCGCTGGTCTTCCGTATCGAACAGATCCACAAACAATTCGCGCTCAACGGGCAGGGCGAGGGCCATGGGATTCTGACGTGCGGCCTGGATGAGCGTCTTGCAGGCCCGCACGCTGGACGGGCTCTGCCGCTGGCTGCGGGCGGCCCAGTCCAGGGCGGTCGCCAATGCCTGGCCGGAGTCCACCACGGCTTCCACAAGCCCAATCTGCAGCGCGGTTTCGGCATCCACGCGCTCGCCAAGCAGGATCATGCGCTTCGCCCAGCCTTCACCCACCAGCCAGGGCAGATTCTGCGTACCGCCGGCACAGGGCAGCAGGCCAACGCTGGCCTCCGGCAGGGCCATGACGGCCTGACGTTCGGCAATGCGCAGGTCGCAGGCCAGGGCACACTCCAGCCCGCCGCCCATGGCGTAGCCGTTGATGGCCGCGATGGACACCCCCTGATAGTGGCTGAGGGCCTCGAATGCACGCCCGAACAGGCGCGCCATCTGGCGGGCCCGGGCCTTGTCGCCGTCGGCAAAGAGCTTCAGGTCGGCCCCGGCGGAAAAGAACTTATCGCCCTCTCCGGTGATGACCAGTGCGGTGACATCCTTGCGGCCATTGAGGTCGGTGACAATCCGTTCCAGTGCGCTCAGGCTTTCAGCCGTCCAGGTGTTGGCGGGCGGGTTGGCGATGGTGAGCCGGGCAATGCCTCCGTCCACCTCAAGTTTCAGCAGATCACTCATGCAAACAGTTCCTCCAGTGAATCCAGTGCCAGCAGGCGCCGCGCGGCGATGACGCGCATGATTTCGTTGGTGCCTTCGAGAATCTGATGGACGCGCACATCGCGCACGTAGCGCTCCAGCGGGTATTCGCGAATATACCCGTAACCGCCATGCAATTGCAGGGCCTCGTTGCAGACGTTGAAACACAGGTCCGTGGCCAGTCGCTTGGCCTGGGCGCACCAGTAGGTGGCGTTGGGGTCGCCCTGATCCAGTCGCCAGGCAGCCTGATGCACCATCATCCGGGCGGCGGCCAGCTCGGCCGCCATGTCCGCGAGCCGAAATTGCAGGGCCTGAAAGGCGGCGAGGGGCTTGCCGAACTGCTCGCGCTCCTTTAGGTAACGATGGGCCTGTTTCAACGCAGCCCGGGCGGTGCCCAGCGAGCAGGTGGCGATATTGATGCGTCCGCCGTCCAGCCCCTTCATGGCAAAGGTAAAGCCTTCCCCTTCCTCGCCCAGGCGCCAGCCGATGGGGACACGCACATTGTCGAAGGTGATGGCGCGGGTAGGCTGGCAATTCCACCCCATCTTGTCTTCCTTGCGGCCGTAGTGAATGCCCGGTGTATCGGCTGGCACGATCAGTGCGCTGATGCCTTTCGGACCCTCGCCACCCGTGCGTGCCATGACCACCAGCACATCCGTGCTGCCGGCGCCGGAAATGAACATCTTGCTGCCGTTGATCACGTAATGGTCACCGTCTTTCACGGCCCGGGTGCGCAGGGAGGCCGCGTCCGATCCGGCGTTGGGTTCGGTCAGGCAATAGGAGGCCAGCTTTCGGCCGCTGACCAGATCCGGACAGAACGTGGCCCGTGTGGCCGCATTCCCAAAGGACGCGATCATCCAGGTGGCCATGTTGTGAATGGTCAGGTAGGCCGTGGTGGCCGTGCAGCCTTCGGACAAGGCCTCGAAGATCAGGCTGCTGTCCAGCCGGGACAGCCCCAGTCCGCCCTCGGATTCCGAGGTGTAGAGGGCGAGAAAGCCGAGCTCGGCGGCGGCCCGGATGGTGTCCACAGGAAAGGTGCCTGTGCGGTCCCACTCGGCGGCGTGCGGGGCCAGGGCCTTGTCAGCAAAGGCCCGGGCCGTGGCGATGTACGCCTGTTGTTCTTCTGTCAGCGCAAAATCCATCGTTGTTCTGCCTTAGCGCAGGTGAATGGTCATGTTCGGCCCCAGGGTCTCTTCACCCTGATGGAACCAGCGGCTGATGACGGTCTTGGTTTCGGTGTAGAAACGCACCGCCTGCTTGCCGTAGGCATGCTGATCCCCATAGAAGGAGCCCCGCCAGCCGGTGAAGGAGAAGAAGGGCGCGGGTACCGGAATGGGCACATTCACGCCCACCTGGCCCACCTGCACGTGGTGCTGGAAGTGGCGGGCTGCCCCACCGGAATTGGTGAAGATGGAGGTGCCGTTGCCGTAGGGGTTGGCGTTGATCAGTTCAAGCGCG
>RFIV01000368.1 GCA_003695085.1 Gammaproteobacteria bacterium | reverse complement strand
GACCTGATCGCTGAACTGCAGGGCATGCTCTGCCAATGTATGCATGACCTGAGTCAGATGGCTGTCCGATGCAGGCAATACCGTGACATTGCCTGCCAATGCCTGAGCGCTGGCCAGGGAAAAGCCCGGGCGAATGCCCAGGGCCTGGCTGCGGGGGCACGCACTGACGACCCGCCGGCTATGCGGCTCCGCCAGTACTACCGGCGTGTTGCTCAGGTTCGGGCAACTGTGGAGCCAGGTATCCAGGGCTGGCTCCTCAAACTGTATGCATGCAAACAAATCAGACACTTGAGATTATCTCTTCAAGCAGAATCTCTTTGGGTACGCCGCCACGCTGGCGATGGATGCGCACTTGAAGGTGTCCTGCCATGCGTTGAACCTGCAGCCGCAACATTGCTGGCGAAGGTTGTTGCAGGCTCTGCAGAGGACGAAAGAGCAGGCCGGTGCTTTGGCCTTCTTCTGCTGCCAGCTGCAGGCGGCGCAGCCCTGTGCCATCCAGACGTCTGAACCATGCCAGCACACCTGCACACAGCCCGGAGCGCAGTGCCTGCTCTGTAGCCCAGAGCGCGTCGGCGGGCCTGGCCTTTGGAATGACCCACTGCCGGGCCAGATCCAGTCCTGCCTGCTGCAATGCCGGCGCGTATGGACGAAAAGGGGGGCAGACCCAGAGGATGAGGCCCGCCTTGCCGGTGGTTTGTGCCTGCAGTGCGGGCAGAAACAGACTGATTTCGCCCTGGCCGGGGTCGGCAAACACCTCTATGAGCCCGCGCGAGGGCCAGCCCTGCCAGACCAGCGCTTCATCCAATTGGGTATACCCTGTAGAGCGTCCCTCTGCCATACCGGAGGCACATCCGTGTCCGGCGTGCCAGATCTGACGGCGGCGTAACAGGGTGTTCAGTTCGGTGTTCATGGTGATACTGTATAAATAAACAGTATTCTGGTCAACTCATGCTGCAGCAGAAGCCCTGGCCATTTAATGGGGTGAGTACCCCGGGATGCCAGGGGGCTTGAAACCAGCTGGCAGTTCACTGATCCGGTCGCTTGAAGGCAGGAGAGAAACATAAAAGGGGAAACGCAAAAAAAAGCGCCGGTGGGGAACCGGCGCCAAATCAGCCTGGCTTTCAGCGTCACGAAAGACGAAGTGAAAAGGACTCTGCCTTGTCACACTTTCAGCATAGCCGAACCTGTACAGATGTCTTAGACGGATTCTGCTTAAAGCCACACCTGATTAGACATCTTTGGCATGCTGTGCCAAAAAAGCGACTCCATGCGTTGTGTCGGGTGTGGGGGTGAACTACAGTTGATATGTTGCAATTTGTAACCATAACAACAAGCAAGGAACGGGAGGCTGTGATGAAAACCCTTAACCATTGGCTGGCTACGTGCCTGGCACTGATTTTTGCGTGCAGTGCACTGGCTCAGGCCGAAGAAGTCCTGACCGGGGATCAGATTGCCCGCTGGATGAAGTCCCAGCAGGCGGTCAGCGCGTGGGGGGCCGCGAACGAGCAGGTGCTGGAGAAATATGAGCAGGATGGCAGCACCGATTCCGATGTGTTCGCCATGAGCCCGCAGAGCATGCTGGCACCGGTGCACGCTGCAGGGCTTTACAATGAGCTCGGCCAGTTGCTGGCGCAGTATGGTTTCGATTCGCCCGAAGCCTGGGCCGAGCTTTCCATGCGTATTGCCCGTGCAGCCATGGCTCTCGAGGTTGATGCGGCCAGTGAAGAATGGAATCTGGATGGACAGCTGGCAGAGATAGACGCCAGCCCGAATCTGACGCCGGAGCAAAAATCCACCATGAAGGACATGCTGCGCAACAATTATGCTGCCATGCAAAGCATGATTCAGGCGCCCGCAGCAGACAAGGCGGCTCTGAAGCCCTATATGGCCGAGCTGAGAACAGTGCTGGGAACTGACGAACCGGACTGACCTGCATCAAGGCCGGGGCAGGTGATGCGCGATAAGCTGGGCCCATGAACCGGTTTCTTGTTCTTGCATGGATGGGGGTGGCTGCAGTCGCGTTGGCCCAGGCCGATGGCGGGATCCCCTCTGCCTGGGTTTCGCAGGATGGCTCGCAACGGCTGATCTGTACTGAAGGGGGGTGGCTCTGGTACGGTCAGACTCAGGCCGGCCACACGCGCTACCGCTTTGCAGCACGGGGTGACGGGTCTGCCTGCGCAAGGAGCCGCACGCAGCGCATCCATTTTGAGTCCATCCAACTCTATCCCGCCGGACAGGTGATCAGTGGCCAGGATGCCATAGCCGGTCACACCAGCGAGCTGCCTGCGGAACAGACCCTGAACGCCGTACTGGAACTGCGGCTCCAGAAAGACCCGCCCCGCATGCATTGTGCAAGCGGCACACTCTGCCAATTTATGCGTGAATCATTCGAGCTGGAGAGGGCGCCATGAAATGTACCAACTGCCATAAAAAGCTGGAAAATGAAGCTGTGTGGTGCACGCGTTGTGGCATGCCGGTGGATCGTTCTCGCCAGGTCATGATCGGCGGAGTGCGCATCAGCTTCCCGGTCTGGGTGGTTCTGATTACGCTCTTCTGTGCATTCATGATACTCTGGCTGCCGCGAACTATTCATTAACGGCTGATTCGATGTACTTCAGGATGAACCCGGAATCGGTGATTCAACGGGTATGGGCCAATCGATTGCAAACGGCCCTGTTGATCGGTGTACTCTCTCTCTTCATGGCTATCGCCGGCTACCTGCTGGGAGGCCGGGATATGGCGCTGGCGGCGGTTTTGGGCGCATTGATCAGTGCTGCCCTGGCACCCTGGGCATCGCCAACGCTGGTTCTTCGACACTTTCGCGCCCGCCCCCTGTATCCGCAGGAAGCGCCGGAGCTGCATGCGCTGGTTGCCCGCCTGGCAGAGCGGGCCGGACTGGAGCGGCCGCCAGCGCTGTATCTCATGCCTGCGACCGTGCTGAATGCCTTTGCTGTGGGCGAAGGGCGTCATGCTGCCATTTGTCTGTCTGCCGGGTTGTTACAGGCACTGGACAGAGAACAGCTTGCCGGGGTGCTGGCCCATGAAATGGCACACCTGCGCAATCGGGATACACGTTTGATGGGGTTGGCGGATCTGACCTCACGCATGACACACTTTCTGACCGGCGCAGCCTTGCTGCTGATCGTGATCAATCTGCCATTTTTCCTGTGGGGCGATGCCTGGTTGCCCTGGCCGGTGTTGTTGTTCCTGATGTTCGGGCCGACGGTCGTGGATCTGCTGCAACTGGCACTCTCGCGAACACGTGAGTATCAGGCGGATGCCGTGGCGGCCGTCCTTCTGGGGACTCCGGTACCCCTGATCCGGGCACTGGCAGCGCTGGAGCGCGGGCAGGGGGTATGGGAGCGGTTGTTCATGGCCAAAAGACGATTGAATGAGCCGTCTGTGTTGCGTACACACCCGCCGACTGAAGAGCGAATCGCCCGCCTTCAGGAAATGCTGGAGGTCGCGGACCGGTTGTCATGAGGCGTCGGGCCTCATGAGCCGCAAGCCGGACGTGGAGAGCTGACCTGAACAGGGCGCGGTACCACACATCCGCGCCCCCGAGCCTGTCAGGCGACGTCTTTCAGGCGTGCTGGAGAAAGTGCGTCAAGATGCGCCTGAACTTCCTCGTGCCGGTCCTCGCACTCGGCGCAGTACTGGCGCAGAGCCAATTCTTCACACAGCAGCCATTCGATGTCTGACAGATAAGGATGATTGGATTCCATGGGATCCCCCTCTTTGAGTGTTGTTGTTACCCGACCTCCTGCTGGGTAAAAAACACACTAACACGGTTGTGTGACAAAACCAATACACCCAAAGTCTACAGGGAGATTCGTCAGGGGAAACGTTTCTCCAGCACACACACGAAAAAACCATCCATGACGGCATCCGGCAGAACCCGAACCGCCCTGGAGAGTTCCGGGTTCAGTGCCTTGCCTGCATGGTTCACAAGACCTGGATGCACATTGGCCACCGGTACCTGGACCGGCACGATGGTCACAGTCTCATCAAATCGTTTCAGAACCTTGTTCAGCACCACCTCATTCTCTTCGGCAGAAAACGAGCAGGTGGAATACACCAGACGCCCGCCCGGTTTCAGGGTGCGCAAGGCTGACTTGAGGAGTCCGACCTGCTTGCGCTGGCACTCCCTGACCTTGCGCAGGTTCCAGTGAACCCAGGTGTCTGGTTGACCGGGCACCAAACGGGCCTCACTGGAGCAGGGGGCATCCAGCAGAACGCGGTCAAAGCGTTCTGGCACCTTGCGTCCGGCCTCGCGTCCGTCCATCAGGTAGGTCCGCACACTGTCTGCACCATGTGCCTCAAGATTGCGACGCAGGGCAAAGAAGCGGGTTTTGACAGCTTCAACCGCGGAGATCTGCCCGCTGTTTCCCATGCGGTCTGCGATAGCGAGTGTCTTGCCGCCCGGGGCCGCAGCCAGATCCAGTATCGTTTCGCCCGGTTGCGGATCCAGAAGGTGAACGGGCAGCAGGCTGGACGGGTTCTGAATGTAGAAGCGGCCTTCAGCAAAGGCCTCGCTGTGAGTCAGCGTCTCACGCGCTTCGGCCGGAAAAAGCCAGGCGCCCTCGTACCAGCCAAGAGGCTGGGGCATGAGTTGCCGGGCCTCACTCCAGGCGAGCAGATCGTGCTTTTGCCAGCGTTTGTGATTGAGCCGCACGCACACGGGCTTTTCAAGGCTCATGGCCTCAACCACGCGCGCAACAGCATCCGGCTCAAGCCAACTGTTCAATGAGGCGAGGAAGTCATCAGGCAGCAGGGGCGCGGACATCGGGAATCTCCGTCAGAAACCGCGCCATCCTAGCGAAAAGTGCTTCCGTGTGCCAGCCCGTGTCAGGCGGTTTCCGGGCTCAGCAACGCCTGAAAGAAGCGGTATTCCGCCTGAAGCTGCTGATCCGTATCCTGACTGGCCACTTTCTCCAGCAGCTTGCCCAGCAGCGGGATGCCGCTTTCGAACTGTACCCGGATATGATTGACACATGTCTCCTCTGTCAGGGCTTCAAGATGAAAATGCGTGCGCACGCTGACCGGTACCCCATGGATCTGCGCCTGAACTTCGCCCCTGAAATGAGCGTCACCGTCACGTTTCCAGGTTTCGGTGTAATCCACACGATTCCACGGGCGCTGGAAGCGCTTGAGGGCTGCGGGAATGTCTGATGGTGCAGGCAGATCACGCGAGAACACCAGCACACCGCTTTCACCGTCAAACTGATTGCGGCTGATGGTCAGGTCCCGTGCACCCAGATATTCGGTCCGGGCCTTCAGAACTTCCGGATCAAAGAACTGGCGAATCAGGTGGAAAGTGGGGCAGTTGAAAGGATGAGTCTGTTGTATTTCAGTCATGTCCATTTTCCTTGTTTCGTACGCTGAGTGTAAGGGTGTCTCTGAGCGTTGTGGTTGGCCTGGTCGCCCGGTCATGCGGGCGGTGGAGCCAATCTTGTTGTAACAGTGTGTTGCCATCGGCTGTGCGTCACAGATGCAAACGGTACAATGGTCTAGTCTTGTAGAGTTTTTCACAACAGGGAAAGCACAGGAATGCGAAGTCAGGCACTTCAATTTACGGATATTCTCCGGGCCCAGCAGATTGTGAGGCGAAATCTGGATGTGACGCCACTGCGCCGCTATGAGTCGCTGTCACGCCTGTTGGGAGCAGATACCTATATCAAGCAAGATCACATCCTGCCTTCGGCCACGTCCTGGCTGCGGGGCGCTGTCGTGCTGGCCTTTGAGCTGAAGAAAAACGGCATTCAGCATGTCGTTTCCAGCGGGCCCTTCAGTTTCATGCATGCATTGGCGACGGCAACGCGCATGTTTTCCATGAAAGCAACGCTCTTCGTGGATCAGCGGCTGGACCCGCAACGAGAGGGATGGCTGAGCGATCAGGGGGCCGAAGTCATGGAAGTGGACGGTGGGGCAGCCGTTGCTGCAGCCCGGTTTGCGTCGGACGCACGCGCCTACTTTGTGGACCCGTTTGAAGAGCCACTTCTGATCGCCGGAATGGGCACCGCCTTTGTGGAGCTGTTCGAGGCACAACCTGATGTGGACGCACTGTTTGTTCCCATCGGCTCGGGCATGATTGCGGCGGCTGGCGCGCTGGTGGTGCGGGCCTTGTCGCCCAAAACACAGCTTATCGGTGTCTGCCCGCAAGGCCAGGAAGCGGTTTACCGCAGCTGGCGGATGAAGATGCCGCGCAAGATTCCCGCAGAAACCCGGATAGAGTGGTTGGGCTATGATCATGTGAAGACCATGCCATTCGACTACTATGCCGAAGGCGTCCACGACATGGTTCAGCTGAAAGATGATGCCTTCTATCAATCTGCGGCGGTACTGCTGCACCACACGCGTATACTGGTGGATCCGGCCTCCGCCGGCGTGCTGGCTGCCGCCTGGGCCAAGCGCGAAAGCCTCAGCGGTCGCAATGTCGCGCTCATGATGCCAACCGCGAACATGGCTTTGTCGACCTGTATGGAAGTGACGCTTCGCGAAGAGGTCACAACCGGGGCGCTGAGCTGAGTCAGATCGGGCTGGTGTTCGGAACCGGGCAGGGTTGACCTGTGACAAGTGCCGGCAGTTCACCAGCCGGAACCGGCCGACTGTAATAATAGCCCTGTGCCACGTCGCAGCTGTAGCTGCTGAGCATGCAGACGGTGTCCAGTGTTTCCACGCCTTCCGCCACAACCTTGATACCAAAGGTATGGGCAATGTTGATGATGGCTTCCACCAGCGTCAGGTTGCGTGAATCTGTCAGCAAATCATCAATGAAGCTCTTGTCGATTTTGAGCGTATCGATCGGCAGACATTTGAGGTAGTTGAGCGATGAGTACCCGGTCCCGAAATCATCGATGGCCGTGGTGACCCCCATTTCACGCAGCTGATTGAGAATCTGTGTCGTGGTGTCCAGATCCGACATGATGGCACTTTCCGTGATTTCGATCTCCAGCTGATGCGCCGGAACCATGTAGCGCTCCAGCCGCTCACGGATGTGCTCCACCAGGTGCGCCTTGCGAAAGTGCTGGGCACTGATATTGACAGCTACACTCAGGTTCTCCAGCGGTGTACCTTCCCACGCATGAATCTGGCGGCAGGCTTCTTCCAGTACCCACTCGCCGATATCCACGATCAGCCCGTACTCTTCCGCTGCAGGGATGAATTCGGCCGGTGAGATCCAGCCCCCGCCGGGCTTGCGCCAGCGTATCAGGGCTTCAACACTGGTCGCCTGTCCGCTCTCCAGATCCACTTTCGGCTGGTAGAACAGTTCGAACTCGTTTTCCTTCAGGGCGCGACGGATGTTGTGGCGAATCTGCATCCGGTGGGCGGACAATTTCTCCAGCTCATCGGCATAGAACTGACAGTTGTTGCGCCCCTTGCTCTTGGCGTCGTACATGGCCATGTCCGCCTTGCGCATGAGCGTTTCCGCACTCTTGCCATCAGTAGGATAGAGCGCGATGCCGATGCTGGTTGTCAGATGAACATCCTGTTCGGCCAGTCGGAAAGGTTGTTGCAGCGTGTTGCGCAGGCGCTCTGCCAGAAGCAACGCATCAAACGAGTTGGAAAGTCCCTCCATCATGAGAATGAACTCGTCACCCCCATAGCGCGCAACTGTGACATGCCGGGGTATCTGACTGGAGATGCGTCGGGCAGCCAGACGCAGCAGCTCATCCCCGTACTCGATACCCAGTGTGTCGTTGATGTACTTGAACCCGTCCAGATCCAGAAAGATAACGGCCAGTTCGGTACGATCATGCTGGCTCTTGGACAGTGCATGGTTGAGCCGCTCGGTAAAGGCAGATCGGTTGGGCAGCTCGGTCAGGGCGTCGTTATATGAATGAAAGCGTGCTTCCTGTTCCGACTTTTTCAGCTCGGAAATGTCTGACAGGCTCCAGACGCGACCCTGAATGCGACCCTGATGCCAGCGCGGCTGCGAGTAGCAGTCTATGTAACGCCCGTCCCTGAGCTCTACCAGGCACTCGTGGGCGCCTTCCGGTGCCTTGCGCGTCAACTGCCAGTAGCGCTCAAACTCATCGGGATGACGCATCTGGGCCGCGAGCTTGGCATACAGCCGCCGAGCATTGCGATGTTTGAGACTTTGACGATCCAGTCCGAACATCTCGAGAAACGTCTGATTGTAGATGACAATGCGTTGATCGTTGTCGATTACGAGGATGCCATCACAGGTTGCATCCAGTGTGGCATGGAGCAGAGACAAGGACTGCTCAAGGTGTCTGCGCGTCCGCTCGACAGCCTGGGTGTGGCGGTTCAGTTCTTTGTAGCGCGCACTCAACTCATCGGAACTCAACTCGAGCGAGCGCTCGAGCAGGGCCCGATCCTCATCGAACTGAATGTAGGCCTGATGCACGGCTTCAAGGAAAGGCCGAAGCGGACCCTTTTCGATGCCATCGGGCAAGTGCCTTCGAATCTGGCGTTGCAGCAGGCGGTGAAAATCGCTCATGTGTCTGCGACTTCTCCAAAGGTGGTAATGGTCATGGTCTGATTGTGCAATGTACAACCGCACTGGTGAACCAGCGGACTGATCTCCCCATAGGAATAAAAACCCGACAAAACCACCGGCTCCGGCAGAATGTCCCGCACCGCTTCCGTTTCCTCTTCTACGCGTTGCTTGAGTACCATCTTGCGGCCGACACAGGAAATGAGCAGGGCGAACTGCGTGTCCCGGGCCGACAGGCGATTCCGTGACTGTTCGGCCGCTTCCGAAGCGCCTTCAACCAGCCGGTCGAAGTTTGCCTTCATGAAACGGACACGGCTGCCCTCGGGGATATCCCCAGCGAAGGTCATGGTTTTCGCGGCCGGATCGACCGAAAGCACCGTTCGTACCAGATCCTTTTCCTTGTCATCCAGAATGGTCAGGGGAAAAAGTAGTGCGCTGCCCGGCAGATCCCTGGCGTAGTCACCCAGGTAGCGTGCATACAAATCCAGAGCCGACTGACCATCCAGCTCATGGAGCACGTTCCCCTCAGAGCGCGTGACCACCCGGTCAGGCCCAAACGGATCCCAGCCACCGAGAGAACCATAGCCTACACGCAAGTGCGTTCCGTAAAAACCGATGCCCACGATACCCGGCGAGCTGTCGGGCACATCCAGCCATGCACAGGTATGTTCAAACGCACCATAATCGCCTGCCAGACCACCTGAGATCGTTACCTGTTCCGGCAAGACTGAAGACAGGGTTTGCGTCAGCGTTGTGCCGTTGACGTGCAG
>RFIV01000367.1 GCA_003695085.1 Gammaproteobacteria bacterium | reverse complement strand
ATTACCCGTTCTTAATGGCCCTTGGATTGTATCATGGTTTAGACTGGAGACCAGTTGATAAATCATGGACTTGCCTTTGATGTTCAGGTATGCCGGGCGCTGGGCCCGCGGTGCGGTAGTCGGGTGGCTGGTGAGCAGCCTTGCTGGCGGCGCGTGGGCGGACACCAATCTGCCAGAACCTGCGGAGAATCGCGCAGTCACCTATGTCACTGCTCAGGAGAAGCAGCTGGGGGCGGCCTGGTTGAGACAGCTTCGCGGGCAGGTCAGTACCCTCGACGATCCCTGGCTGACAGAGTACCTGCTGGATCTCGTCTATCGCCTGTATCCCGCGAGCGGAATGCAGGACGGGCATATCAGTCTGGTCGTGGTGGACAGCGCTGAACTCAATGCCTTTGCGGTACCTGGCGGTGTCATCGGTGTCAACGGCGGCTTGTTGCTGTACACCCAGAAAGAAGACGAGCTGGCATCTGTGTTGGCGCATGAGCTGGCTCACCTGGCCCAGCGGCATTTTGCGCGCCGTCAGGAAGAGGCCGGGAAGAGTGCAGCTCTCAACCTGGCGGGCATGCTGGCCAGCGTGGTGATTGCAGCGGCAGCGGGCAGTGATGCCGGGTTGGCAGCCATGGCTGCGACGCAGGGATACAGTGCACAATCGCAGCTGGCCTATTCGCGGGACAATGAATCCGAAGCCGACCGGCTGGGAATGCGCATTCTGGCCAGCTCGGGATTCAGTCCGCAGGCCATGCCCGACATGTTCAGGCGCATGGCTGAGGCAAACCGTTACAGTACCCGCCCACCGGAGTATTTGCTGACCCACCCGCTGAGTGAAACGCGTCTGGCGGATGCCCAGAGCCGGGCAAGGCAATACCCGGAAACGCCACGCTCATCGGGGCTGGAGTATGCCTTTGTTCAGGCACGCATGCAGGTGCACTATGCCGAGCGTCCGTCGGTGGCGCTGGATACCTGGCGGAGCCGGCTTGAAAAGCAGGGCGCTGCAGCAGTCGACGCGCGTGTGGATGTCTGGCGTTATGCAGCAGCCCTTGCCGCCTTGCGGGCAGGGGAGCTGTCTCAGGCTGGAGCATGGCTGAAGAGCTTGATGGCATCGCGCTCTGACTCCGCCATGGTACAGGAGCTGTATGCACGTTGGCTTGTGGCGACGGGCAAGCCGGAAGCCGCTCTGTCCACGCTGCGTCGTGCGCTTGAACTGCGGCCGGGCCGATATGCACTGATGCGAGCTTACGCGGATGCTGCAGCAGCGGCCGGGGAGTGGGCAACGGCAATCAATGTACTGCGCGAACTGGCCCGCGATCATGAGGAGGAGCCTGCAATCTGGCTGCAATTGGCCGATCTGTACGGCAAGAGCGGTGCATTGGCACAGGTGCACATGGCGCGGGCAGAAGCGGATCAGTTGCGAGGCAACCTGGATGGTGCCATACGGGAGTTGATGGAAGCCCGGAAAAAGGCCGCGGGCGACTATATCGCGGCCACGCGCATTGCAGAACGGCTAAAGCTTTTCCAGGAGTGGAAGCGCAATCCGCCGTTCTGAATGCTTGAGAGCGTCCGTCTTATTGCCCTTTCTGAAAGTTGACCATGCGATTCAGCGGGACCAGCGCCTTCTCGGCAACGGCCGGGTCGACTTCGATCACCTGTGAATGGTTTTTCAGCACATCCAGCACGTTTTCCAGGTTGTTCATGGCCATCCACGGGCAGTGTGCGCAGCTCCTGCAGGTCGCACCGTTCCCGGCTGTAGGGGCCTTGATGAGCGTTTTGTCCGGTGCAGCTTGCTGCATCTTGTAGAAAATGCCTGCATCCGTGGCCACAATGAAGGTCTGTTCCGGCCGGTTGATGACGGCATTGAGCAGCTGTGAGGTGGAACCGACCACATCTGCCAGGGCCACCACGGATTCCGGCGACTCGGGATGGACCAGGATCGCGGCATCCGGATACACCTGTTTCAGGTCTTCCAGCCCCTTGGCCTTGAACTCTTCGTGAACGATGCAGCTGCCATCCCAGAGTATCATGTCGGCGCCGGTCTCGTTGCGGATGTAGCTGCCCAGGTGCTTGTCCGGTGCCCAGATAAGCTTTTCACCCCGGGCATTGAGATGACGCGCGACATCCAGTGCAATGCTTGAGGTCACGACCCAGTCCGCCCGCGCTTTCACCGCTGCCGACGTGTTGGCGTAGACAACGACCGTGCGGTCCGGGTGCTGATCGCAGAACTCTGCAAAGGCATCTTCCGGGCAGCCGATGTCCAGCGAGCAGGTGGCTTCCAGCGTAGGCATGAGTACGGTTTTGTCCGGGCTCAGGATCTTGGCAGTCTCGCCCATGAAGCGCACGCCGCAGACCATCAGTGTCCTGGCCTCGTGGCGGGCACCGAATTTTGCCATCTCCAGAGAATCGCCCACGAATCCACCCGTTTTCTCGGCCAGTGCCTGAAGCTCGGGATGCGTGTAATAGTGGGCAATCAGCACCGCATCCTGACGATCCAGTTCTGCGCGGATGGCTTCAATCAGCGACTCCGTGCGCATGGGATCCGGTTCAGGCGCCAGCTTCTCGCGTGCCAGATGTTCTTTTACCAGAATGCGGTCTTCAAAAGCGGTCATGTCACAGAACCCGTGTAATCGCCCTTTCAGCCCCCCAGTATACCATAACCCCGGGCGGTGCGTGCGCCATGGGGTGGGGGTACAAAAAAAGGAACCCGAGGGTTCCTTTCTGAAGAATGGTGGGTCGTGTAGGATTCGAACCTACGACCAATTGGTTAAAAGCCAACTGCTCTACCAACTGAGCTAACGACCCGTAACGAGGCGCATATGATAGGGAATTTTCTGTAAAAGGCAACCCCTGTATGATAGGAATTTTTCCCTACAAGGAGAGCATGGCATGGCGGCGGAAATTTGCAAGCGCACACGGGTCACCGGCCGGGTTCAGGGCGTCTGGTTTCGTGCCTCGACCAAACAGCAGGCCGATCGGCTGGGGGTGACCGGTTATGCCAACAACCTGCCGGACGGCTCGGTGGAGGTGCTCGCCTGCGGAGAGGCCACACGGGTGGCCGAGCTGATCAGCTGGCTGCATGAAGGCCCGGAGCTGGCGACAGTTACACGAGTCGACATCGCAGAGGTGCCCGTGGAGGAGTGTCCATGCGTGGCGGGCTTCACGACGGGCGAGGGATCACGTTTCGAAACGTGAGATTGATGCGCGGGCTGGTGACGCCCGGCTCCTTGAGCACCGCAT
>RFIV01000049.1 GCA_003695085.1 Gammaproteobacteria bacterium | reverse complement strand
CCCCAGGTGTAATCGGCCGTGATGTAGAAAAAACGCTGATCCTGATGGGCCTTGTTGAGCGTCTTGGCAAGCACCTTCGCTGCCATCCAGGCATTGTAGGTTTCCCGGAACATGTAGCGATGCCCCTCTTTGCCGGTCGTGGCATTGGAGTAGGTCAGGGTACCGAAATACAGCCGGTCATGCCGGGCAGCTTCCTTGCTGGCGGCAATGGCCACTGCCGATGAAGAGCCGCCAAAGAGCATGACTGCCTGATCCTCTTCCACCAGGCTGCGCACATTGGCTACGGCACGCTTGGGTCGGGAGCGGGTATCCCGGGTGGCCAGCTCCACGTTCTGGCCGAGAATACCCCCCTGAGCATTGATTTCCTCAATGGCCATCAGGGCGGCCCGGTGCTGCTCGCGCCCCTGCTCGGCGTAGCGACCGGTTTGGGGATAGTTGAGCCCAAGGGTGACCGTACCGGCCAGCGCTGCCTGAGCCCAGAGCAGACAGCCCGCCAGCAAGACAGGAAATTTCATGTGTTGCCCTCTCGTTCAGTCTTGTATTTGTTGTAGGGTGCGCCGTCATCCTAACCGGCACAGGTCATATCCCGCCATTCGACCTCGGTCTGAATTTCTGTGAACTTTTGCAAAGCAAGTTGGCCATTTCTTGATCTGGACAAGGTTTGTCCCCATGTTTTCGTGGCAGACTGATCAGACCAAAAAAAATATCCGTCTCAGAGAGGGAATCCATGAAGACGATCGTCACCATAAGTTTGGGCAGTTCCGAGCACAATTACGATTTCCGCACGACCTTTCTCAATACCAAGTTCCGCCTGGTGCGCCTGGGTACCGATCATGACCCGAGGCAGGCGCTGGCGCTGGTTGAACAGTGGAAGGACAAGGCCGATGCCATCGGTCTGGGGCTGATCCGGGATCATTACCGGGTGGGCACGCAGCTATTGCATGAACCGTTCATGGAAGCACTGGAGGAGGCCGCCGGGGACACTCCGATCACAGCGGGCACAACCCTGCGGGAAATCCTCATGGAGTGGAGCATTCGCCACACGCAGGTCAAGGAAGGCAACTTCTTCAACAACGCCGTGACGCTCTTCTTCAATGGACTGGGCGACTATCGGGCCGCCACCATCCTGCAGGAGTATACGGACAATCTCTACTTCGCCGACCCGGTCATGCAGGTGGCCGCTCCGGCGTGCCTCGGCTCGCTCGGGCAACTTGAAGCCTACGCACAGGCTACGCACCCGCTGCTCAAGTACACGCCCGCTCATATCGAGCAGCCGCGCCTGAACCCGGGTTCCCGTCTCAACCGCTGGGCGCTGGACAACATCCTTAAAAAATCCCACGTAATCGTCGGGCCTTACGAAGCCATCGAACATCTGGACGAGAAATTCCTGGCCAAGCGCACGGTGATTACCTCGACCATCTCGGAGGAGCGCCTGGAAGCACTCCGGCAAAAGGGCGTTTATACAGTCATCGACTATACGCCCCAGCTGTTCAAGCACCCGGTGGGGATCGGCACGCTGGAGGCCATGATCTGTGCTGCCACCGAGCGCAACCCGAAAGATCTGACACACGACGACTACCTGGAAATCATAGATGATCTGGAAATCGAGCCCCGGGTGCTCTTTCCCAATGGCCATCGTCGCGTGAATCGCTTTGCCTTCGTGATTCATCCCCTGTCCCAGCGCTATCTGACGAAAGCCAAGCCATTGGCTTTGCTGTCCAAAGTCGCTCCACAGGTGGTCATGGATCAGGTCGAGCGAACCATGGCCTATGCCCCGCCCTTTGTGTATTCGAAAGTGGACGGCATTGTCTCGCCAACAGGTGCTGAGGCTGAAGGCTGGCTCATTACGGTGGGAGGCACACCGAAGGAAATTTTGCGACACAGCCCGGAATTCACCTATCGCCGACTGCTGGCGGCGGCCGACATGGCCAAGAAGATGGGCGCGCAGATCATGGGGCTGGGCGCCTTCACCAAAGTGGTGGGTGATGCCGGTGTAACGGTGGCCAAGCGTGCCCCCCTGCCCATTACCACGGGCAACAGTTACAGTGCGTCCGGCGCACTGTGGGCAGCCTATGAGGCCTGCAAGAAACTGGGATTTGTGGAAATCTCCGAAAAAGGCAAGATCAGGGGCAAGGCGATGGTGGTGGGTGCCACCGGTGCCATCGGGTCGGTGTGTGCCCGCCTGCTGGCCAAGGCGGTGGAAGAGGTTCATCTCGTCGCGCCGGAGCCCGCCAAGTTGCTGGCCCTCAAGGAAAGCATCCTGCAGGAGACCCCGGATGCCAGGCTGGAGCTGGCCAGCCGCACGGAACGCTCCCCGGCCCTGGGAGACATGGACATGATCGTTACCGCCACATCCGGTGCCGGCAAGCGCATACTGGATATCATGAAGGTCAAGCCCGGCTGCGTGATCACGGACGTGGCAAGGCCGCTGGATATTCCGCCCGAGGACGTGGCCAAGCGACCGGACGTGCTGGTCATCGAGTCCGGTGAAATTGAGCTGCCCGGCGATGTACGCATGAAGGATATCGGGCTGCCGCCCAAGGTGGCCTATGCCTGCCTGGCGGAAACCATCGTGCTGGCACTGGAAGGCCGCTTCGAGAACTTCACGCTCGGCCGCCAGATCGAGTGGGAGAAGGTCCGGGAGATTTACAAGATGGGCCTGAAACACGGTATGAAGCTGGCTGCGATTTCCGGGGTCAACGGCGTCTACATGGAAGAAGACTTCCGCCGTGTACGCGAACTCGCTCTCAAGGCCCGCAAGGAAGAGGCGGAAGCCTCAGAGGTGGCCTGAGATCAGCGGCTGCGTTAGACTGGCGCCTCCGGGGCAGGAGGCGCTTTTTTATGTCCGCACGAATCGAACAGAAACAACGTACTCGCAGAGCCTTGCTGGATGCTGCACTGCGCCAGCTTGGTGCCGACAAGAGCTTTGCCAATCTCAGCCTGCGTGAAGTGGCCCGGGAAGCCGGTATTGCGCCCACCTCGTTTTATCGGCATTTCAACGACATGGAAGAGCTGGGGCTGGCCCTGGTGGATGAAGGCGGTGTCGCCCTGCGCCAACTGATGCGCCAGGCACGCAAGCGTATTGACCAGAATGGCAGCGCTATCCAGACGTCACTGGAT
>RFIV01000366.1 GCA_003695085.1 Gammaproteobacteria bacterium | reverse complement strand
TCATAGAACTTTGTATTCCCATCCAGGGGTGCCTCTGACGGGTACACGGTACTTTTGGGCTTCTTGCTGCCATCCACCGCACCTGTGTACTTGTTGTTGGCCGCATAGTAGCGCTCCAGCGCGCCGGCAAATCCAATCAGCGCCGCCTGGGCATCCGCCCGGCGTGAGGAAGCGATGTTTTCCGTATAGGCCGGGTAGGCAATGGCGGCCAGGATGCCGACGATCGCCACCACGATCATCAGCTCGATCAGAGAAAACCCCTTGTTAACAGCTTTCATGGTTTCGCTCCCTTATTTTTCGAACAGCTCGTGCCAGCCCAGCCGGCCCGTCTGTATGGATTTCTCCCCCAGATCCACGGTGGTACAGTTGACACCTGCGCCGCAGGAGCCTGTCCCGCTGCTTTGATCACTCTTCGACGTATAGATCTTCTTCGAAAGATGCGCCGGCTTGTTGTTGATATCATCCAGCTTCTTGCCCGATGAGATGGCGTCATTACTGTCCACATCCCCGTCGCCATCCATGTCGATCACCGGATTGGCCGGTGTCAGGCCGTCTGTCAGGGCTACCACCATCAGCCAGCTCGATCCACCTCCGGCACAGGCTGAACTTTCCGGAATGGTGGTGACAAAGATGGCATAGTCATTGCGGAGCAACGGCTTGTGCACCAGACGTTCACCCGTCACGGTATCAAAATCGAAGTAGAATCCGTAGTCTGTAGACCAGTTGACACTGCTGCCGCCCGCGTTGCTGATCTTGCGGGTACTGCCCGAATCCGTCAGCTTCATGCGGTGCAGGTTGCTGCGCAGCTTGTTGCCTTTATTATTACCCTTGTCCCACACTGCATAGAAACTCTGCGTCTGAGTATCCGCCGGGTCACCGTTGGACAGGTACTTGCCGGTACCGAAGGTCACCAGAATATTCGGGTCATTGGTAGAGTCCGTCTTCACCGTTGCGTGGCGCTGAATACCCGGTGCAGCAGTTATGGGCTGCGCATTGCCACTGCTGTCCTTGGCTGTGAACAGAGGGTCCGGGTTGGTCTCGCTTCCATTAGCCGGCCCCCAACTATTGGTATTGCTGGACGAGACATCAAAGGCCCACATGTTGCCTGCATCATCACCCGCGTACAGGCGGTCGGCAATCATGTCGCCATCCGTATCCGCGACCGCCACACCGGATACACCGGCCACCACCTTGGTATCCAGCTTGATGTAGTCGCTATTGACCGTCCACTTGCCGTCAAGGCCTTCCTCGATAAACAGGATGAAGATCTTGCCGGTACCTTGAGTGCCACCAGACCCGGAAGTGGAACCGTACCCGTTACCGAAAATCACGGCCCACTTGCTGTTGTTCATCATGGCCACCACCGGCGGCTCGGTGATGTAGCCCAGATCCGCATCATCGTTGGCGGTAAACTCCCACAAAACCGTCTTGGCGGCATTGGTCGGGTTCTCACTGAAGTCAGTCGGATTGGTGACATCCAACGCAAACAGGCCACGTCCACCTGCTCTCAGGCCACCGACCAGAATGGTTCGCCAGCTGCGGCTACCGCCCACCTCGTTCTTGATATACACATCCGAAGCGACCGGCGACAGGTCCACATAGTAGCGGTGCTGATAGTTGGGATCCGTCAGGTAGCGCAGGCCTTTTTTGGTATCCGTGCTGTACAGGGCAGCCGGAACATAGGCCAGCACCTCCTTGCCACCATCTGTCCCGGATTTGGCATTGAATCCGTGCAGCATGCCGTCATTGGCACCGACATAGATCACGGAATTACGCTTGGGAACACTGGTGTATTTGGTGCCGGTACCATTCTTGAACTCTGAATACCTGTCATTGGTATCCCCGAACGGAGCCTTGTCCGGCCAGCTCATGGCGGGCTTGCCCACCACAACGGGTGAAGAGTTTACGATATCACCCAGCCGGCTGCTTCGGGACCGGAACAGAGTCGCCTCGTTGCTGCGATCTCCTCGCAACCAGTCCAGTCGCTTCTGGCCCAGGCCATCGCCACTCGAGGTCCCCTTGTAATTCAGATCATCCTGTCCGATGGCCGGCAGGTTGGCCCACTGGAATGCTACACCGTCCGGGTTCGCCGCATCGCTCTTGTACGTAAGAATCACGCGAGGATCCGTGGCCAGATTTCGTGCATCCAGAATCGTTGACGCCTTCCAGGCCGTGCTCTTGACCTTGCCATCCGTATCAAGAGACTTCGCTTCCAGTTCACCCGCCCAGGACGTTGAGTTGAAGGTTGCCGAGTAGAGCAAAGTATCTGTCTGCAACGAAGCGGTATTGAACGTTACGCCCGAGCTGGAACCGATCACCTTGAGGATGCTCCGCACCGCATCGGACAGCGCTGTTCTCAATGCTACCGGCGTATCGGCATTGAACATGTCACCCCGGCCATTGACGGCGGCATGGTAGAGGTCATCGAGCTGTTTCTCATCCCGTTTGCCGGTATTGACATTCGGCCAGGTCGGCGGGTTGGCATACGCATCCGCAACTGTGCTATGGGTCACACCATAAATGGATCCCTTTGCACCCAGGCCGGCGGTAAAGGTATTCATGTGCAGATTCTTGTTGCAATCCTCCCCTTTGCTGGCGTCGCAATTGGCCGGGATGGCCACCTGGCCTGCGGGCAGGTCAGGCCGGATATTGTTCTTGTAGAAGTACATGGCAATATCCGCAAGTGTCCGCTCATAGCTATCGGCATAGGGCGCGCCCTCATTCTTGTCTGCATCACCAATGGTTGAGCTGACGTCACTTGCATTATTATTGTTGAAGCCGTCAGTAAAGAGCAGGGTAAAGTTTTTCTGGCACTCAGATGTAACGGGTGCATTCGCATCGGTCCGCTTGAACTGGTTACCGGCGTACTCCAAGGCCTTCCTGAGAGGCGTACCACCACCCATACTCTTTGTGTAGTGGTTCTTGAGAAACGTATTGAGCTGAGTCGAGTCATCCAGATCCAGCATCGTCACATCATTCCGGGTGTTAATCCAGAACATGCCCGCACGAATACCATTCAGCCCCTGGAAGGCGGAAGCCAAACCACCTCTCATGGCCTGATTACGGCGACGATAATAGCTGAACCAGTTGGCGAAATTCTGAATCTCGGCACTGTAGGTGCGCCCGGATGGGAAGGTATTTCCTGACTTTATTTCCACTTTTTTCAGACAAGCACCATCCGGGCCAATGGCGTCCACTCCCACAAAACGCGAGGGATCAATCTCGAACTCTTCGTAATGTATCGGCAAAACACTGGCCGGATCACAACTGCGTGTGACATAAGTGCCGCCCCCAGATGAACCACCACCGGATCCACTCCCCAGAACCAGTTCGCCGACGGGCTTCGCGCTCGAACCAGTGTTAGTGGTCACCAGTACCTGGTCCAGAAAGGCGCCATCTTCACGCCCCCTTATGCGCAGAAGCTGTGGGTCGGAAGCGCTAGTAATATTGACCTCTGCCCACTTGACCCATTGCCAAGCACTCTTCTTGGCAACGAAATTACCATCTGCCTGGTTGGTGGCGTGGTCCTTCCACGGGTACCAGTCGTTGTTATTTTTATCCAGTGCCCAGGTATTCTTATCGTGCTCATCAATATCGTTCCTGTCGTAACCCTTGAGATTCACCCAAAACGAGTCAGACGAATCGCCCGGCCACCAGACACGAAACCATATAGCCACTCTGCCACTCAAGCCAGAGAAGGATATCCTGACCTGCCCGGCCTTGCTTGCTCTTGGCACGGTTGATCCGGTTTCACTCAGCCCTGAAACATTCGTTCCGCTATACTTGTTGCCTGACGCATCCGTGGCAGGCGATCCAGTGTTATAGCTACTCCACTTGTTGTTGTGCTCAACCGCGGGATCGGTCGTGTCATCCGATTCGAAAAGCAATGAATTGCTGGTTGTAAACTGGCTGCTAACCGGTACCGAGGGGCCACCAGAGGTATAAAACTTGTAGGTGGACGTGGTGTCCTTGACATAATAGGTTGCCGGATAATAGGTGATGGTGCGCGTTGCACTGCTGCCACACTTTCCACCATTGTCATTGCACCATCCCCCCAGATAGGTATAGAACTTACCCGAATGGCTTGTGGTCAGATCCAGGGTCCCCGACTCGGCCACATCCAGAGGGTCCAGTTTGGCTGCTTTGGGATCCTGATTGGCAAAGCTGTACCCGCCATAGGAAGGCCAAGGCAAGTAGGTCACAGACGGATCATAATAGGCCTTGTTGTAACTACTGCTGCGGACAAAGGCATTAACCCTGAAGGGCGCAATCGTCGTTGATGTGCTGGAAATACCTATCGGAAACAGATAGGGATCCTTATAATCTGCCTCAAAGTTTGGCACGCCTTTTGTGCTGTTAACATAACTCTGGGTGGACTCATCCCACCACAAGGCCCCGTCATTGGTGGGCATGAGTGTTTCAAAATCCATACTCCCCGAGTCATCAATTGCCAGCATGATGTTATGCTTGACACTCGAACCCATCCACAGGGGTTGATCCGCCAGGGTACCCACGCCACCGTAACCCGCCGTAGGGAGAACCATCAGGCTGCCGGTGAGCAGCGCTGCAACTCTTGACTTTGAACCTTTCATGACACGTGCCTCCCCGGTCAGAACCGTCTGACGTAATAGCTTTCAACAATGCGCTGCGCGACCCCGGATGCCCCGGTTGCCCGTCCGACGATACGGAATCCCTTGAGCTGGCCTGCGCCGCTTTCGTGTGAGTAGGTCTGGATGTTTACCGATGTATTGGAGTTGTTCTCCTGCACATCGCCCATCAATTCGATGAAGTACCGCGGTTTGGTGCTCTGCCCGTGTGTTCCGGGCGCCACGGCTGAGACTGTTCCCGTCCAGGTGGCTGCGTCATAGGGGTCCGGTGCCTTGCCTTCGGTGTAGAGCCCGTTGTTGTCCACAAAGCCCGCCAACGTGGTCAGCCCGTCAATGAACGCTTCAGCTTCGCGCACCGCAGAATCGGCCGCCTGCAGCGCGGCATTGGTGTCCTGCATCGCGCCGGACATCTTGTTTTGCACCACGGTGTCATTGAGCGAGGCCACACCCAGCACCGTGAGAATGAGCAACAGAATCAGGCCAACCAGCAACGCGGCGCCTTTCTGTTTCGTCGGTGATGTACACATGCTTCGCATAGTCAAATCTCCCTACCGAACCCGGTTACGCAGCGCCACAGTGGCCTGGAAGGGTGCCCGCAGCCTCGAGTCACTGGCCGTGACGCTTGCACCATTGAAGTAATACGTCTGAGAACCTCTGGCCAGCGCCCCGTCATCGGACCGGGTGAGAATGTTGACCTTGATGGAGACGACGTTGTTCATGTTGATCCCCGATGTACCCGGCGCGAGATAACGATTGGCCACAAAATCCCCATCCGTATCCTCACCCAGAACGAACTGCAGATCTTCCACGCCCGAGGCCAGCTCCAGCGTTTCGAAGGGATTGGCCGCCGCAGCACTCACGAGACGGCGCAGGTAGAGGGACGGCTCGCCCTGCGCGTTGTAGGCCACATAGAAAACTTCGGTCTTGTAGCGGTAGATATAGCTTTCCTTGTCATAGGTGCCCTGCGGTTTGGGCGATACATTCAGGTCCGAACCGTGCACAATATTGTTGGCACCATTCTTAGTATCGACGGTAATGCCGAAGATATCGGCACTATTGCAGTTTGCCACTACCACAACGTCCTTCTGTACCAGTTTGCTGGCGGTCAAATCAGCGATGGTAAACTGCGCCGTACCACTGCCTGATCCACCGGTCTTGTATTCAACCACCTTGCCACCCTTTAACGGCTCGGCGCCTTTCAGAATGACGGCATCCGTCCCGGCCACCAGCTCTCCGGCGGCTGTTCCCACCTTCAGCCCAAGCTTTTCCAGTGATGTACTCTTGATACTGCTCGCCGTGACGTTGTCAAATACCTCCACGGCATCGCCCCCTGTAAAGCTCAAGACTTCTTTGAGCCCGGGGTCCGTATACTTGGAACTGGTGGATGACAGGTCTAGGTTATTATTTACACTGACGCCGGCCAGCACATTGGCACAGCCCATGAAACCTGCCTCGCGCAGATCCCGGCTGAGCATCTCGATCGCCATGCGACCGTTTTCCTGAATACGCGAAGTGGCTTCCTGAACCTCAAAGCCCTGCTTGTTGGCCGTGAACACCTGAACCAGCCCCAGTACGAGGAAGGAGCCGATCAGCAAGGCGACCATGAGTTCAACGATCGAAAGGCCCTGTTGCAGTTTAATTCTCATAGTGCTGCTCCTACGGCTGGAAGTTCAGGACAACTGAACTGGTATCGGTATCCACCTTGGCGCCGGTGGCATTCTCCAGGCGCACCTTGTCCGTCCAGCTCACGGTAATGACAAAGTCGTTCGCCGCGGGATCCGGACGCGAGATCGTGCCCTTGCCTGCCGGCAGGGTACTTTCGATCAGCTGCTTCCACTCCCACTTGTCATGCGCGGCCATGTCAGCCGGATCGCAGCCCGCAGTTGAGATACAGTTGGTCTTTTTTGCGCCCCCGGCTTCAGTGTTGTAGTTGCCCGCCTGCCAGCCCGCCTGATTGGCCCGCATCCGGTCCGCCATGTCCGACGCGAGAAAAATCGCCACGCTGCGCAGGTTAGCGTTCTTGCTTGCCTGCAAAGAGACCGACTGCATGGTGGCCACGCCCAGCAGCCCGACTGCCAGGATCACCAGCGCCACCAATACTTCAATCATCGAAAACCCGCGTTGTTGAGTCATTCGCATAGTTGTCTCCTCAAGGGCAGGTGTAGCTCGTGACAGACACCAGGCCGGACTTGGCGATGCTGTACTCTTTTCCGGGTATGGACTTGTCAGCCGGGCACAGGCGCAACGTCAGCGTAGAGGAAGCAAACCCGGTCGAGTCAAAGCCCACCGCCACGGTTGTCGTCGTTGCCGCCAGGGTATAGCCTTTCGGCAGATCTACCTGGCGCAGCGTTGTGGTGCGCTTCGAATCGGTCACACTCAAACCGTTTTTCCAGTCTCCGCCCGTGGCTTCCACGTAGGCGGCCTTGCCGGTCTTCACCGCTTCCGTTCGGGCAAAGGCAATAGCCCCCACGATCTCGTTGGACTTCGCCACCACCCGGTTGCGTTCCACCACATCCCCGAACATGGGCAGCGCGAACACCGCAATGACCCCGATCACGGCAAGCGTCATCATCAGCTCGACCAGCGTGAACCCTTTTTCCTGTCTGCTCATGGCATCTTCCTGCAGGCTTTTATCACTGGCTATCAGTGTAGACGGCTCACGCGCAAGGGGTGCGCTGATCCGACGAGCGGCACCGTATCGGGGATAAACGGTCGCGCCCCGTGCTCAAATGTGACGGACTCTACACTTGAAAAATCCGCCGTCAGTCCGCACCCTATAGGCCGGACACGACCTCGGAGCCCGAATGGAACGCCTGATCGAAAACCTCATGTACGCCTCCCGCTGGCTGCTGGCCCCCATTTACCTGGGGCTGAGCCTGATTCTCGTCCTGCTCGGACTCAAGTTCTTTCAGGAGGTGATTCACGTCTTTCCCATCATTTTCGAGATAAAGGAGTCCGACCTCATTCTGCTCGCGCTGACCCTGATTGACCTGGTACTGGTCGGCGGGCTGCTGGTGATGGTGATGTTCAGTGGCTACGAAAATTTCGTCTCGCGTCTGGATCTGGACGGCAATGAGGAAAAGCTGCACTGGCTGGGAAAGATGGATGCCACATCCCTCAAGAACAAGGTGGCAGCCTCCATCGTGGCGATATCATCCATTCATCTGCTGAAGATCTTTCTGAACGCCCATGAGGTGGAAAACGAAGACTTCATCTGGTACGTCGTCATTCACCTGACCTTTGTGATCTCGGCTTTCGCCATGGGCATGCTCGACAAGCTGACCCGGCACTGAGGCCGCCCGGAGGGCATCCCGGCCCTCCGGCGTGTTTCAATGCAGCTTCAGCCGCGGCCGGATGACCCGGTTGATCCGGCTGGCCAACACGATCAGCAACATGCGCCAGAACCCGAACAGGGCCTTCTGGTGCATGCGGTACAGCGAGATATAGACGATTCGCGCAATCCGGCCTTCCACGATCATCGACTTGCCCGTCAGGTTGCCCATCAGGCTGCCGACTGTGGAGTAGCGACTCAGGGACACCAGCGAACCATGATCGTGATACACGTAGTCCTTCATGTGCTGACCTTTCATCCGCCGCAGCAGGTTGCGATACAGGTGCTCCGCCTGCTGATGGGCCGCCTGGGCCCGGGGCGGGACCCACTTGCCTTCCGGCTGCGGACACCCGGCACAGTCGCCGATGGCAAAGATATGCTCATCCACCGTGCTCTGCAGCGTGGGCCGGACCATGATCTGGTTGATACGGTTGGTTTCAAGCCCCAGCCGGGTCAGGAACTCGGGCGCTTTCACACCCGCCGCCCAGACTTTCAGCGAGGCGGGAATCAGCTCACCTTCCGCGGTTTTCAGTCCGTCTTCCGTGACTTCCGTAATGCGCACGCCCGTGCGCACATCCACGCCCAGCCCCGACAGTTCGCGGACGACCGCGCCTGAAATACGCGGCGGCAGGGCGGGCAGAATGCGCTCACCGGCTTCGATCAGCGTGACCTTGAGATTCTGCGGGCCCAGATTGATGCCATAGGCCTCGAGCAGGTTGATGGTGTTATACAGCTCCGCAGACAGTTCCACGCCGGTGGCGCCGGCACCGACAATGGCCACCCGCAGCAGCACATCCTCGCTACGCTCGGCTTCCTGACTGAGCTTGAGGAAGGTGTTGATCAGGCGCTTGTGGAAGCGCTCGGCCTCTTCGCGCCGGTCCAGAAAAGCGCAATGCTCGCGCGCACCCGGCGTGCCGAAATCATTGGTCTGGCTGCCCAGGGCCATCACCAGCGTATCATAGGGCAGCGTGCGCTCCGGCTTGATCTCGCGCCCCTGATCATCCAGCAGCGGTGCCAGCGTGACAGTCTTGTGCTCACGATCCAGCCCACACATGCGCCCCAAATGGAAATGAAAGTGATTGCGGTGGGCATGCCCGCGGTAGCTCACCTCATCGACCCCGGTGTCCAGGGAACCGGTGGCCACCTCATGCAACAGGGGCTTCCAGATGTGCGAGGGGGCCAGATCCACCAGATGGATTTCAGCCCGCCCCTTGCGACCCAACTTGCGCCCCAGGCGAGTCGCCAGCTCCAGTCCGCCGGCACCCCCGCCAACGATCACGATTCGCTCCATCCTGACCTCCTCTCTACCACGTGGGCGCGCATTATACGGGTTTCCACGTAAATTGACACGCCTGCCCGATCCGGACAGACTCGGTCCATGAACAGGGCCACCATGAAGGAGTCCACGCATGTCCGGTCTGATTATCCCGGTGATCCCGACACGTGACTGGGACAGCAGTCTTCACTACTACACATCATTTCTCGGATTCACGGCCGATTGGGTCTGGGACAAGGACGGACATTTCGCGCAGTTGTCACGCGCAGGACTGAAGGTATATCTGTCGGATGATGCGCAGCTGAGTGCGCCGCAGAAGCTGTATTTCTATGTGGAGGATGTGGACGCCTCGTATCTGCCCCTGTCTGCTGCAGATCCCACACTGACCCCGCCCGTCAACACCGCATGGCGTAACCGGGAGTTTTACCTGAAGGATCCGGCGGGCAATCAGCTGGTGCTGGCCACGCCGTTCAGCCGGCTCGGTCGCTGACGCGACCGACCGGTAAAGGACTCAGCGTGCTCAGTGCACGTGGCCGTGTTCGACTTCTTCAGCGGTCGCTTCGCGGGCTTCCACGACTTCCACGTCAAAGTGCAGGCGCTCACCCGCCAGCGGGTGGTTGGCATCCACGGTTGCGTGCTCTTCCGTCACTGCAGTCACCTCGACAACACGCGGACCATACGGCGTCTGCGCCTGGAAACGCATCCCGGCTTCCACCTTGTCCACACCTTCAAAGGCATTCAGGGGCACCTGCTGGATCATTTCTTCGGAGCGCTCGCCATAAGCGTCTTCCGGCTCGATGGAGACCTGAGTCTTGTCGCCTGAAGCCAGGCCGTTCAGGGCGCGTTCCAGCCCCGGAATAATGTTCTGTGCACCCTCAAGGTAGCTCAACGGCTCCTGTCCTTCGGAGCTGTCCAGTACCTCACCCGCATCGTTCTTCAGGGTGTAATGGATGGTCACGACACGGGGGTTGTTCTCGGACATGGTGTTTCCTCAATTTCCAATCGTATAAAAAAAGGCCTCTCTGGGCCGCAATTAGCAGTCTAGAGAAGCCCGGGACTAAACACAACCCTGAATCAGTTACCCATTCGCAAGGAATCCAGATACTCCGGCAATGCCATGGAGATGGCGGGGATGTAGGTAATCAGTATCAGGAAGAACAGCAGCAGCCCCAGCCAGGGCAGCGCAGCACGAATCGCCCAGCCAATCGACTTGCCGGTAATGCCCGCCGTCACGAACAGGTTGAGCCCCACCGGTGGCGTGAGCATGCCGATTTCCATGTTGACCACCATAATGATACCCAGGTGAATCGGATCAATGCCCAACCGTGTCGCAATGGGAAACAAGATCGGTGCCATGATCAGGATAATGGCCGACGGCTCCATGAAGTTGCCCGCTGCCAGCAACAGCAGGTTGACCACGATCAGGAACCCCCAGGCTGGCAGCCCCCAGCTCACGATGGCCTCGGCAATGGCATGAGGGATACGCTCCGTGGTCAGCACGTGGGCAAAAAGCATGGCATTGGCAATGATGAACAGCAGCATGATGGACACCTTCGCCGCATCCATCACCACATGGAACACCTCCCGGTCGAAAGCGGCACGCCCCAGCCCCCAGATTGACTGGGAAATCCCGCGCACCACCACAGAGCCAATGCTTTCACCCGGCTTGCGCCAGGGCACTCCCTTGAGCGGGCCGATATCCCGGTAGCCCACCACGGCAATGAAGAAAGCGTATACAGCTGCCACCGCCGCCGCTTCCGTGGGGCTGGCGATACCGCCGTAGATGGAACCGAGCACGATAATAATCAGCATCAGCCCTCCCAGCGCCCGCAGACCGGTGCCAGCAAAATGCCGGAAGCCGGGGAAGGGCTGAGACGGCAGTTTCTTGATGCGGGCCACAATGTAGATCGCCAGCATGAGAATGGAGCCCATCATGATGCCCGGAATCAACCCCGCTTCGAACATGCGTGCTGCCGACACCTCCGTCGCCGCTGCATAGACCAGCATGACGATGGAAGGCGGAATCAGGATGCCCAGCGTCCCGGCGTTGGCAATGACGCCTGCACCAAAGGCCATGGGATAGCCCGCACGCACCATGCCGGCAATCACGATGGACCCGATAGCCGCTACGGTCGCCGGCGAGGAGCCGGAGACGGCCGCAAAGAGCATGCAGGCCAGCACGGAGGCCATCGCCAGCCCGCCGCGGATATGTCCCACGGACGCCATGGCAAAATCGATGATCCGTCGCGCCACCCCGCCCGTGGAGAGAAACGCGGAGGACAGAATGAAGAAGGGTATTGCCAGCAACGTATAGTGTTCGGACGTCGCCTCGTAGATTTTCAGCGCAATGGAGGCAATGGAATCATTGGAGAAAAACAGAATCGTCGTCACCGAAGACAGCCCCAGCGCGATGGCAATGGGCATGCCGATGATCATGCAGAAAAACAGCAGCATGAAGAGGACGGCCGTGGTCATTGTTTTTTCTCCTCTTCATCATCGTCGGCTTCCTGCACCAGGTGCATGCTGTCCTTGGCCTCATCGACAAAGGAGAAGCCTTCCGAGCGACCGGTGATCACGCGCCAGAACAACTCGGTAAAGCGCAAAGCCAGCAGGCAGAACCCGATCAGCAGGATGCTTTGCACAATCCACTTCTGCATCGGGATATCCTGCATCTCGATACCGATCAATTTCATCTTGGCCAGGTAGATCCAGCCACCATAGATAAACAGCCCGCAATAGATCAGTGCCAGAATGACCGCCACCACGGCAAAGAACCGGCGAGCCGGGTCGGGGAACTTCTTGATGAAGGCATCCACGCCTATGTGGGCATTGACCCGCACCCCGTAAGACGCACCAAAGAGCACCAGCCAGGCACTGAGGGTCAGAGTCACCTCCTCGGCCCAGAGCAGGCCACTGTTGAAAAAGAAGCGCATGACCGTTTCCACGAACACCAGCAGGGTCATGGACACCAGCAACAGCGCGATAAAGGTTTCTTCAAACCGATGGAACACACGAATCCACATACCGGTCACCTTGGGTTGGAGCGAATCGGCCGCGCCCGGGCGGCGCGGCCAGGCTAGCGAGGATTACTGGTTGGACTTGAGGGCCGCCTCAATCAGGTCGGCACCGATTTCATCCTCAAACTTCTTCCACACCGGCTTCATCACTTCCACCCACTGGGCACGCTCGGCATCGCTCAGGGTAATCACTTCCGAACGACCGGACTTGATGATCGCCTGCTTGTCACTCTCGGCCTTCTCAATGGCAATCTTGTTGCCGTAGGCAATCGCTTCGTCCAGCGACTTCTTGATCACCGGGCGGATATCATCCGGCAGGCTCATCCAGAACTCTTTTGAAGTCACGACCATGTAGTCCAGCAGACCGTGGTTGGACTCGGTGATATAAGGCTGCACTTCAAAGAACTTCTTGGAGTAGATGTTGCTCCAGGTATTTTCCTGGCCGTCAATGGCCTTGGTTTGCAGCAGGGTGAAGACTTCGGAGAAGGGCTTCTTCACCGGGTTGGCGTCCACAGCTTCAAACTGGGCGGCCAGTACGTCCGAGCTCATGATGCGGAACTTGAGCCCGCTTGCATCAGCCGGTACGCGCAGCGGCTTGCTGGCAGAAAGCTGCTTGAGGCCATTGTGCAGATAACCCAGCCCCACCAGCCCCTTGTTCTCCATGGACTTGAGCAGGGACTGACCGGCCGGGCTGTGCTGGAAGCGGTCTACAGCCTTCATGTCCTTGAACAGGAAGGGCAGATCGAACAGCTGCAGCTTCTTGGTATAACGGTTG
>RFIV01000365.1 GCA_003695085.1 Gammaproteobacteria bacterium | reverse complement strand
GCCCCTGACACGGCGAGCCCTGATCGCACTGGTCATTGGCTATCTCGGTGTCGTTGTCCTGGCGCAGGCCGGGCAAGCACTGGGACCGCTGGATTTCACAGGACTGGGGCTGGCAATGCTCAGCACCCTGCTCTGGGCCGGCTACTGGATTGCCGGGGTGAAGGATCCCCGGCCACCTGTCACGGCCCTGTTTCAGAACTTCACGCTCGCGCTGCCGTTGCTGTGGCTCTGGGTGAGACCCGCCTGGCCCGGCACTGAGGCGGCCCTGGCAGCGGCGTATGTGGGCCTCTTTGAAATGGGGCTGACCTTTGCCTTGTGGGTGTCTGCCTTGCGCCTGACGCGCCATACCGCAAGGATCAGCCGACTTATCTTCCTGTCTCCGCCCTTGTCCTTGCTGCTGATCACCTCCGTGCTCGGTGAGCCGCTGCAGTGGCAGACGTGGGCGGGATTGGGGCTGATTCTCTGGGGTGCCTGGCTGGGGCGGCAGCCGGGAAAGGAGGCCTGAGCCGGATCAGGTCAGGCCGGCCAAGGGGGCTTCGTTTAACAGTCCCAGGGTGCGTTGCCAAAGCACCGTTGCAAGGCCCAACATGATGGCCGCCACCAAGGCGTCCAGCACGCGCCAGGCCGCAGGGCGCGCAAACAGGGGTGCGAGCCTGCCCGCCCCGTAAGCCAGACCATAAAACCAGACGAAGGACGCACTGGCTGCTCCGAGTGCGAAGGTCATCCGCTCCGCTACAGGATACTGACCTCCGATGCTGCCGATGAGCAGCACTGTGTCCAGATAGACATGCGGGTTGAGCAGGGTGATTGCCAGCGCCGTCAGAACAGTTTGTCGACGGGAGAGGGGGGCACCATTGGCCGCCACCAGTGCGCCGGGCCGCAGTGCGTTGAACAGTGCACGCAGGCCGTAAAGCGTCAGAAAGAGCGCGCCACCGCCGGACGCCACAAGCAGCAAGGAGGGGTGCTGGCTGATCAGTACACCCAGACCTGCCACGCCCGCGAAGATGAGCAGCATATCAAGCGTGGCGCAGGTGAGCGCGATCGTCCCGACATGATTGCGGCGCAGACCCTGAGCCAGCACCCAGGCATTCTGAGCGCCAATGGCCATGATCAGGGAACCGCTGGTGAGAAAGCCTTCGATCCAGGGCATCGGGTAACCTCCGCTTGAAAGGAATGTCGTCAATCGCACCTGCCCAGTCAATTTTGCATGAAGGTGGGGCGTGGGGGCCGCGCTACCGCGCGTTTCGGGTACGCGTCAGGTGACGATGTGTGGGCAGCATAGCGACAGCTGATGTATTATTGAAATTAAATATACAAAGAAGAAATTAGAGAAACTTATGAAGGTGGATCTCAAACAGCTGGAAGCGCTGGCGGCAGTAGTGGATGCGGGCGGGTTTGAGCGTGGCGCGCGGGCACTGGGTATTACGCAGTCCGCTGTCTCCCAGCGCATCCGGGCACTTGAGGCCAGATTGGGGCAGGTATTGCTGCGGCGCGGCACGCCGCCGGTACTGACAGAAGCCGGACGGGCCGCGCTGCGTTTCTTTCGGCAGATGGACGTTCTGCAGGCGCAGCTGGCTGAGCATTTTCATCTGGAAGGCGACGGTATTCGCATGATCCCCATCGGCGTCAATGCTGACAGTCTGGCCACCTGGTTGTTTGATGCACTGGATCCCTTGCTACGCGATGCTCAGTACCGGCTGGACATCAAGGTGGCGGATCAGGATGTGACCCACCAGTTGCTTCACGACGGTGAAGTCATCGGATGCATCACCGCATCCGAGCGCCCCATTGCCGGATGCAATGCCTTTGCGCTGGGCACGATGGTCTACCGGGCGCTGGCCTCGCCCGGATTTCACCAGCGATGGCTGGGGCCCGAGGTCACGCGTGAGCGTGTGCTGGCCGCACCCTGTGTGGAGTTCTCGGTGCAGGATGCCTTGCAGCAGCGGTGGCTGAGTCAATATATGGGAGGGGGCGCACCGTATGTGGCCCACCGGATTCCGGCGGTGGAGAGCTTTCTGGACTGTATCCGGCGCGGGTATGCCTGGGGATGCGCACCGGATATTCAGGTGCGCCCCCTGCTGGAGCGTGGAGATATCGTTGAAGTGGTACCGGATACGCCGTTGGATATCCCCCTGTACTGGCACATCTGGGACCTGCGGACGCCCCTCAATCAGCGATTGACGGACGCCCTGCTGGCCTTTGCACGCAAAACGCTGGGGCCGGTCAGTTGATGAAGTCAGACTGGTAGCGAATGAACGTGGGAACCTCAAGCTTCCAGCGCTTCAGCTCGTTCTGGCTGTACAGATAGCGCCCGTTCTTGGCGGTGATCGGTGCCAGCGTCGAGGGCTGTGCCCCGTGCAGGATGAGATCGGCCAGCCGGCCGGCCAGAACACCCTGCTCCTTGCCGAAGAGTACGAGGCCGCCCACGGCCTTGCCCGGGCCCACGGCGAAATCCCAGAAGGCAAAGAGCGGCAGGGGGGTGTTGGCGGACGTCCAGTCGAGCACGGTTTGTGCCCCGACATGCTTG
>RFIV01000048.1 GCA_003695085.1 Gammaproteobacteria bacterium | reverse complement strand
GGCGAGCAGGACACTGAATAGCCCGGCAAGCGTGATCAGACGGCAACGGGAGGTGTTCCCTGAGGCAAATGACATGTCCGACTCCATGGGTAGGAATATGATCGGCCAGCCTATGCCCTTGGAGGGTGCCTGACATTGACGAAAGTCAACTTAATGCGTGATGCGGGGGTAAAGGTCAGCCAAGAGACGGAAACAGGCCGCGCAGTCCATTGGCGATAATTTCCACCGCAATGGCCGAAAGCATTCGGTCACCGGCTCCTTGTGGGCCCGCTAGTGTGTACCAGTCAGGAAGGGGGTGATGCGGAAAAGTATGTGCAGACGCCAATATAAAGGGGGCCTCGCGGCCCCCTGAAGGAAGGAACTGACAGCATCAGAAGTCGTAGTCGGGTGCTGCCGGTGCAGCAGCGTCCTTCTTCTCTTCCGGTGCTTCGGTGACCATGGCCTCAGTGGTCAGCATCAGGCCAGCCACAGAACCGGCGTTCTGCAGAGCTGTGCGGGTCACCTTGGCCGGATCGATAATGCCCATTTCGAGCATGTCGCCATAGGCTTCGGTCTGAGCATTGTAGCCCCAGCTTGCGCTGTCGTTGCTGCGCACCTTGTCGAGTACCACGCTCGGCTCCACACCGGCGTTGGCCACGATCTGACGGAAGGGCTCTTCCATTGCGCGCAGGGCAATGCGGATACCGGCCTTCTGATCTTCGTTGGCGGCCTTCAGTTCCGCCTTGCACACAGCGTCGGCCGCGCGAATCAGGGCCACGCCACCACCCGGTACGATGCCTTCTTCCACGGCGGCACGGGTTGCGTGCAGCGCATCGTCCACCAGGTCCTTCTTCTCCTTCATTTCCACTTCGCTGGCGGCACCGACCTTGATGACGGCGACACCACCGGAGAGCTTGGCCAGACGCTCCTGAAGCTTCTCGCGATCGTAGTCGGAAGTTGCTTCGTCGATTTCGCGGCGAATCTGGGCCACGCGCGCTTCAATGTCAGTCTTCTGGCCTGCACCATCCACAATGGTGGTGTTCTCCTTGGTGATCACCACGCGCTTCGCGGTACCCAGCTGATCCAGTTCAACCTTGTCCAGAGACAGGCCGATTTCCTCGGAGATGACCTGGGCCCCGGTCAGGATGGCGATATCCTGCAGCATGGCCTTGCGACGGTCACCGAAGCCCGGAGCCTTCACGGCGCACGCTTTCAGGATGCCACGCAGGTTGTTCACCACCAATGTGGCCAGCGCTTCGCCTTCCACGTCCTCTGCGATGATCAGCAGCGGACGGTTGGCCTTGGCAACCGCTTCCAGTGTCGGGATCAGGTCGCGGATGTTGCTGATCTTCTTGTCGAACAGCAGGATGTACGGGTTCTCCAGCTCGACCTGCATCTTGTCGCGGTTGGTGATGAAGTACGGGCTGAGGTAACCGCGGTCAAACTGCATACCCTCGACGACTTCAAGTTCGTTCTCGAGGGACTTGCCTTCCTCGACGGTGATGACGCCGTCACGGCCCACCTTCTCCATGGCCTGAGCCAGGATTTCACCGATATCGGTGTTCCAGTTGGCGGATACGGTGGCCACCTGACCGATGGCCTTGTTGTCATCACAGGGCTTGGACAGCTTGTGCAGCTCGTCAACCGCAGCCTTCACGGCCAGGTCGATACCGCGCTTGAGATCCATCGGGTTCATGCCTGCGGCAACGGCCTTGTGACCTTCACGCACGATGGCACGCGCCAGAACGGTTGCAGTGGTGGTACCGTCACCGGCCAGATCGGCAGTCTTGGAGGCCACCTCCTTGACCATCTGGGCGCCCATGTTCTCGAACTTGTCCTTCAGCTCAATTTCCTTGGCAACGGATACGCCGTCCTTGGTCACGCGGGGCGCGCCAAAGCTCTTGTCGAGGATCACGTTACGGCCTTTCGGACCCATGGTCACCTGAACGGCATCGGCCAGAACATTCACGCCTGCGAGCAGACGCTCACGGGCATCACGGGAAAACTTGACCAGTTTTGCACTCATGCAGCTTTCTCCTCAGTCTGAACGTTATCGATCACAGCCAGAATGTCGGATTCGCGGACAATCAGGAAAGTCTCGCCGTCCAGCTTGATTTCAGTGCCGGCAAACTGACCGAATACAATGCGGTCACCGACCTTGACAGACAGCGGACGCAGTTCTCCATTGTCCTTGAGTGCACCTTCCCCTACGGCCAGTACTTCGCCTTGAGTAGACTTCTCAGCGGCCTTGTCGGGAATGATGATGCCGCCTTTGGTTGTGGTTTCAGCCTCGAGACGGCGAACCACCACACGGTCGTAGAGCGGTTTGATCTGCATGCGAAGTTTCCTCCTGTTCACACGTTGCAGAACAAAGTCAGTGGTTGGTCTCGGGGGCAGGCTGCCCACCTTGATGCGCAATGTAGGGGCGTCTTTTCGGCTTTCAAGAGCCGGTGACCGTCGCATTTTTAGAAAAAATTTTCATGATGGTCTTCTGATTTATTTCATTTTGAAATATATGTGGGCTTTGGTTGATGCGCAGGCCGAGCCCGGGCTGATGGCGCGCGGCAGAGCACGCACGTTGACCTCGGATTTGTGTGACGGACGGGTAATGGTCAGTTCACGGAAATCATGAGAGGGTAGCGGAATGAAGAAAGAGGGACAGGCCATGCGCTTTCAGACATTCAATACCGGATGCACGCTCCTCGTGTGGGGGCTGATTGTAAACACCCTGGCGATGTCCGGGGCGGCTCAGGCGACCGGGCAGGATCAGCCGCCTTTTGATGTGCGTGTGGTTGCACAGGGATTGCAGGTCCCCTGGGGCATGGTGTTTGTCAATCAGCACGAGCTGTTGGTGACAGAACGGGCAGGCGCCGTGAAACGCGTGAATATCCGCACGGGCGCGATCCGACAGGTATCGGGCGTTCCACCGGTATGGGCCGAGGGTCAGGGGGGACTGCTGGATGTCGCCAGGCCGCCGGATGAACATGCTCGGGAATGGTTCTACTTCACCTACAGCAAGCCGGTGAACGGACAGGGCGCCACGACGCTGGCCCGGGCGAAGCTGGACGGAAATCGCCTGGTGCAGTGGGAAGACCTGCTGGTGACGCAATCGCGCTCCGACACCTCGCGTCACTTTGGCAGCCGAATCGCCTTTGACGGGCGGGGCCATGTCTTTTTCAGCGTGGGTGACCGGGGCGTGCGTGACAGTGCGCAGGACCTGTCCAGCCATAATGGGAGCATCATCCGGCTGAACCTGGATGGCTCGGTGCCGCGAGATAACCCTTTTGTAGGCCAGCCCGGTGCACGGCCTGAAATCTGGAGCTACGGTCATCGCAACCCCCAGGGACTGGCCTGGGACGCGACACGCAACCTGTTGTGGGAAATCGAGCATGGCCCCCGTGGCGGTGATGAAATCAATCGGGTGCTGCCCGGGCGCAACTATGGCTGGCCGATCATTTCCTACGGCAAGGAATACTGGGCGCCCATTCGCGTGGGTGAGGGCACACACAAGGCGGGGATGGAGCAGCCCGTGCACTATTATGTCCCTTCAATCGCCCCCGGAAGCCTGATGCTGTATTCCGGAACACGCTTTCCGCAGTGGAAAGGAGATCTCTTTGCCGGCGCGCTTGCCCAGACTCATCTCAATCATGTGGATCTGGATGCACACGGCCAGGTGGTAGCCGAATATCGCTGGTTGACGGATTTGGGTGAGCGCATGCGGGCGGTGACGGAGAGCCCGGAAGGTGACCTGCTGATTTCGACGGACAGCGGTCGGATTCTGCAACTGAGCCTGCCCGGTGCGGGGGCTTCCGAAATGCGTTCTCCCTGAGCAGGATGCTTGAAAAACAAACGATGCAGCCACTATATTGAAGCTGTTGAGGCATGGGAGGTTGCACATGTCCCAAACGCTCAGTGAGGTATTCGAACAACAGCTGGCAGCGTTTTTCAAGCAGCGACTCAGTGAGGCGGCCGGACCCGAGGCCGCGCATACCCCTGAAGACGTTTTCTGGTATCTGGGCACTGTGCTGGCACGCCTGGGCTTGTCTGCACAGTTGTTCAGCCATGATGAGGATGGCTTTCATCTCAGGCCGCTCGCGCTGCTTTACAAGGATGCGCATGAAACCCCGGATATCGGCCAGCGTTGCCTGATTCTGAGGCAGCTGGGTGAGCAGGCCCTGTTTGTCGGTGCGCTGTTTCCGGATCGCTATCATCGCCGGGGACTCGATCCGGGGTACTTCATCGGCATGGGCAGCAGCGCCTACGATTACCTGTCCGGGCATGCCGGGCAACCCCGCAAGCTGTTCGAAGCCATGGCGCGTTACTTCGCCGACTACATGGAGTGGGTGGCCCGGGCCGCCCGGCGCACTGTCAGCCAGAATGCGGACGACATCATGGCCGTGTATGCCGAATGGAGCCGCACGGGCAGCGAGCATGCCGCCGAGCAGCTCAGGGCTGCAGGTATCGTGCTGGATTCCGGGAAATCATCCCACTAACGGGCCGGTTTACGTGCCGCCTGCCGGGAGGCTTTCCAGGCCTCCCACTGCGGCAGGGCCGTGCCCAGCCTGCGGTCGATCCAGTGCAGAAACCCGGCGTAGTTGCCCTTGAAACGGGCGTGGTGAAAGTCGTGATAGCCCGGGCCATCGTACCCCGGTAGCAGGCGCAGGGGATTCCACGGAAAGTCATACCCCAGGTGTCCGTCCACAGCTTCGACCTGTCGCCAGATAATCCACAGATACAGGGTCACGTAGTGTGCGTTGACCAGCACCGGGCCAATCAGCACCAGTGTGGCCGTGGCCACGTATTCCACCCAGTGCATGTGGTTGCCGGCCAGGGCATAGGGGGTGCGGATTTCGTGATGCACGGCATGCACCCGTCTGAGCAGCCACTTGTTTTCATGAAACAACCGGTGCATCCCGTAGTAGAGCATGTCATCCAGCAGAATGAAGAACATCAGTTGCCAGAGAACCGTCCCGGCCGAGGGAGGCGGGCCGCCGTGAATGCCGGTCAATCGCAATAGCGGCCAGCTCAGGATTAACAAGCTGGCCAGTATCAAGGCATTGAAGACGATCAGCCTGAGTGTCCGGGTCACATGCTGGCGCACGTTGAATGGCGTGGACTGAATGGCCCAGCGCCTCGCCCAGGGCGGGTCGAACCAGGCCAGGATCGTGCCCGGTAGGGCAAGCAGGAAAAACACACCCACGGAAAATGCGAGCATGGCCAGCGGAAACTCGAAAAAGCGTTGTTCTGTATACCAGCCCGCCACAGTGGCCCAGTCCATGTGTGTCCTCCTGCCTGATATGGCGCCCTTTGTCATGCGCCTGTCGCGTTTATCGGTCTATACTGAGGGTATAAGCTGATATTGCGCAAAAATTATGCACAGGGATTGTGGGGCAGCGCCGGAGGTTTGATAAATGACGCCATTCCTGCCAGTTCCCCCGGCACACGTGGCTGCGGGATACTACAACACCCTGGCGGACCGGGCAGGGCGACCGGCTGTGAAGCAGCCTGTAGCGGTTGAACGGTACCTGGAAATACTGGAGGCCGGCTGCCGGGAAAACGAGCGCTTTGCCCTGAACGCAGGGCTTTCGGCGACCGCCAGCACCTACCCGCTTCTGGGTCATCTGGCCATGAGTGCCGCGACCTTGGGGGAGGTGATCATGCTCGTGACACGGTATGAAACCCTCAACCATGATCTGGGCCGCTCGTCGCTGGTCCGAGACGGAAATGCGGTCAGTTATTGCTGGCACCCCAATCCGCGCTTTCTCACATCGACCGCGGATCCGCTCTATGCTCAGCTCATTCTGTGCGTGTTCAGCGGCATCATTGCGTTTTCCTCCCACCTCTTTGAAAAGCGGGTGCCCCTGCTGCGCATGGAAATAGCCGGGCAGGCACCGGGGTGGTCGCTGTCCTTCTGGCAGGTGGTTCAGTCACGCCTGGGCGTGGGGCCGGTATTCGGTGCCCGGGAAAACCGCATCAGCATCCCGGCCCGCATCCTGGACTGGCCGGTGACGACCCATGATCCGGTGACCCTTGCCGTCCTGAGAGAAGAGGCCGAACATCAGTTGCAGGCCCGGGATGACGATGTGGGGCAGCAGCTGATCCGTCTGCTGACCCAGGCACTGCTGGATCAGTTCGAGGCCGGAGATGTGAGTGTGGAAGGCAGTGCACAGCGCCTGAACATGAGCAGCCGGACCCTGCAACGCAAACTGAGTCAGCTGGATACAAGCTGGCAGCAGGAAGTGACTCAGCTCAGGCGGCAACTGGCGCAAAGCTATCTGCGGTTGCGGCGCATGACCATGGCCGAGATCGCCTGCCGCCTCGGCTACAGTGACCAGAGTGCCTTCAATCATGCCTTTCAGGACTGGTTTGGCGTCAGCCCGAGCCATTGGCGGGAGCAGGTGCAGGCCTGAGCAGGCAGTTGCAAGCCCGCGTTGTGTTTGTATCCGCCAAGCGCTGCGGGTATCCTGTGCGCCAACTACGTAAAAACCCTTATCAGGAGTGTGGATGAGCCACCTGTCCGTACCGTTCAGCCCCGGGCGCGAAACGCTGTTCAACGAGCTGCATAACCGTCCCTTTCCCGTTTTGGACGTGCCGGTGCGCGTGTCCCACATGGCATTGGAAGAGGTTGCGGACGTGGAAGCAGAGCATGCCCATCTGGCACGGTTGTGCGAGCGCTATGCCGTTCCACCCCCTCAGCCGGAGGCTACCTGCTACTACCAGGACTTCGGTGGCTTCATCGTGCGCTGGGAGCGGCACACCGAGTTCTCGACGTATCTGGTGATCGAAAACGGCGCCGAGGGTGAGTTGTTCGGGCAACTGGCTCTGGACCGGCTGCCCAAGGACTGGCTGGCGGCACTCCCCGGGCGGGTTTTTTCGGCCCAGAATCTGGAGATTCGCCAGGCAGGCGAACAGCCTACTGACAAGGAGGCGCTGCGTCAGGGGTTCGAAGGGCAGCGCCTCATCGGCAGTGAAGCGGCGCAGGGCGGGGCGGAACTCTGGACGGCCTATCGTCTGCACAGCGATGGGTTCGGGCGTTTTCTCATCCTCAACCGATCGCTCAATCCCTGCCAGACCGGGCGCCTGGCGCGTTCACTGCTTGAGCTGGAAACCTACCGTCTGTCCCTGCTCAAGGCCCTGCCGGTGGCCAAGGCCGTGGCTCCGCAGGTCTGGGACATGGATCAGCAACTGGCCCGCATTATTCAGCAGATTACCGATATCGAAGGCATGGAAGACGAGCGTCGCCTGCTGGGTGAATTGTCGGTGCTGGCGGCCCGTACTGAACAATTGATTTCGGATACCAACTACCGTTTCTCTGCCGCAGCGGCCTATCACGCACTGGTGCAGGCTCGCATAGAGGAGCTGCAGGAGCGCCCGATGGCAGGGTTGATGACGGTGCGCGAGTTCCTCAGCCGGCGGCTGGGACCGGCCTGGCGGACCTGCGAGTCCACGCGGGATTATCTGGACGACCTGTCCGTGCGCATCAACCGGGCCAACGCACTCATTCGCGCGCGGGTGGATCTCTCGCTGGAAAGTCAGAATCAGGCCCTGCTGGCGTCCATGGACCGGCGGAGCCAGATGCAGCTGCGCCTGCAGCAGGCGGTGGAAGGCCTGTCGGTTGCGGCGATCAGCTACTATACCGTCGGATTGGTGAAATACGT
>RFIV01000364.1 GCA_003695085.1 Gammaproteobacteria bacterium | reverse complement strand
ACCCGAGAGTGTGCGGCCGGACGCATCCGTAATGGTGCCGGAGATCATGATCGGCAATTCGCGGCCACTGTCCTCAAAATACTGTTGAACCGCAAAAATGGCTGCCTTGGCATTGAGCGTATCGAAAACGGTCTCGATCAGGATTATGTCAGCGCCGCCTTCAGCCAGCCCTTTGGCCGCTTCATAGTAATTCTCGGCCAGCTCGTCAAAGGAGGTGTTGCGGTAGCCGGGATTATTGACGTCGGGCGAAATCGACGCGGTGCGGGACGTCGGTCCAATGGCGCCCGCGACCCAGCGGACTTCACCCGGATGTTTGGCGCACCACTCATCGGCGGCCTCACGCGCTACGCGCGCCGACGCGACATTCAGTTCATACGCCAGCGCTTCCAGACCATATTCGGCCTGGGAAACGCGTGTGGCATTGAAGCTGTTGGTTTCAATGATGTGCGCACCGGCGTCCAGGTACGCTGTGTGAATACCCTTGATGATCTCGGGCCGGGTCAGACAGAGCAGATCATTGTTGCCCTTGAGATCCGTCTGGCTGTCCGTGAAACGATCCCCGCGATAATCCGCTTCTTCAAGTTTGTGCCGCTGAATCATCGTGCCCATGGCACCGTCAAGGATGACAATGCGTTCATTGAGGAGCTGTTTGAGAGCGGAAATGCGTGATGTGCTGTCTGTCATGGGGTCTCGTTTTCGTGTTCGTTCTACTGCCAAGCCCGCTATTTTGGCGGTTTTTGCAGGCAAAGGCCAGACGAGGGCCGGCGAGATGTGACCGGTTTGACTACAAAATGCCCGAGTGATCCATGGGGTCATTGTTTTACGCACTGTTTTCATTACAATGGCAGCTGTCTCTTGAACATCGCAGGTATCGAGAAAAAATGTCCGTCACCATTACCGACAGTGCCCGGGATTATCTTTTGCAACTGCTTGCCAAGCAGGACGTGGAAGGTATGGGCGTACGCATGTTTGTTACTCAACCCGGAACACGGTATGCGGAGACGTGTCTCGCCTATTGCCGACCGGATGAAGTGATTCCCGAAGATGAACTGGTGACATTTGGTGACCTGAAGGTCTACCTGGATTCCGCCAGCGTGCCGTATCTTGAAGATGCCGTGGTGGACTTCAATCCCGAGCGCATGGGAGGCCAGCTGACCATCAAGGCTCCGAACGCCAAGATGCCACGCGTGAGCGAGGATTCCCCCTTGCCGGATCGCATCAACTATATCCTCTACACCGAAGTGAATCCCGGTCTCGCCGCTCATGGGGGTGAAGTACAGTTGGTGGAAGTGACCGAGGACAACTATGCGGTGCTCAAATTCGGCGGCGGCTGCCAGGGCTGTTCGGCCGTGGACCTGACACTCAAGCAGGGCGTTGAAAAGACGCTGAAAGAACGCATTCCGGAGTTGGCGGGCGTGAAGGATGTGACCGACCATACAGTGAAGGATCAGGCCTACTATCGCTAGTGCGGCGCGTCCGGTGCGGAAAGATGACCTGAGTCGCACCCCTAAAACCAAACTGATGTACACTAAACCCCGTTCGCTGTAACGGGGTTTTTTTTATGCAAGTGGATGGCTGGCTGATTGCCGTGGCGCTTCTGGCGACAGGTACGGGTGCCTGCGTGGGAGGCGTGACCAATGCATTGGCCGTGCGCCTGCTGTTCTGGCCCCGCCGATTTGTCGGCATTCGCCCCTGGGCGGGATGGCAGGGCGTCATTCCACGCCGCTCGGCTGATATCGCCAAACGCTGCCTCGAAGCCTCCCTGCATCATACGCGAGGACTGGAGCAGGTGATCCGGGATATGGATACCGATGTGCTTGCGCGCCACGTGATCTCCGTACTCGATGACCGCGTGGAGGAGTGGGTAGATGACGTCATGGACGCGCAACAGGCGGTACTCTGGGAAAACCTGCCCCAGAGTGTCCGGCGAAGAGTCTATGACTGGGTTCGGCAACAGCTCGTCAAACGCGCGCGTGAAATCGTTGAGGATGTCACCATTCATGCGGATGACCTCATCGACTTTCAGGAAGTTCTGTTGAAGGAGTTTGGCGAGCACCCGGAGCGCATGGCGGAGCTGTTCCAGTTGGCTGGTGACAACACCTTTCGCCAACTGGTGCGCTACGGCGTGTGGTTGGGTGCACTGTTTGGGAGCCTGCAGTTTGCGCTCTGGTATTGGCTGCCTTCGGAGTGGATCTGGATCGTCGGGGCCGCCCTGAATGGCTGGGTCACCAATTGGCTGGCGCTGACACTGGTGTTCCGCCCGGTGTATCCGAAGCAGATCCTGGGGCACACCGTACAGGGCTACTTCATGAAGCGTCAGCCGGTCATCGCCGGTATCTGGGCACGTTATGTGGCCGAGAAGATCCTGACTTTTGACAAGGTCGCCCATTACATGGTGCATGGCCGATATGGTGAGCGCACCCAGGCACTCATTACACGCCATGTGAAGCCCATTCTGGACGAGGCCGGCGTGATTCGATGGACCCTGCAACTTGCGGTCGGCACCAATGGGTTTGTTCAGCTCAAGGAAGCGGTCAAGATCAAGGCGCTCGAGGTCAGTGAAGAGCCGTTCCGTGATACCCATTTTCAGCAAGCCAGCGCCCGGCGCATGGCCGAACGGCTGAACCAGCTGCTGGCGTCACTTTCACCCGAGCGGTTTCAGTACATTCTGATACCCGCCTTTGAGTCGGAGCGGCTGTTGCTGATTGCATCAGGTGCACTTCTGGGCGCATTGATGGGAGGATTGCAGGCATGGATCATCTGACGTTGTGGCACCTCATCGCGTTGGCACTGGGAACCGCCCTGATAACCGTTGCTTTGAGCGCATGTATAGGCTATTGGCTTTACCGAACACGGCTGAAGCCGGAAAAAGAGCGTTTGGAACAGGCGCTGCAAACGCTCAGTGGCGAAATCGAAACATCCATCGAAAAGGGCATTCGCCGAGGCGTCAAAAAGGCCCTGGCGGAATTGCCCAGCGCTGCCGCAAAACAAACCACTCAGTCCGTGACGCGCGTGGGAACGGACCTGATTGAACGCGGCCTTAGCTCGCTGATCGACCGACCTTCGAGGCGCAAGCCCCCTGGCGAGTGATGCCCGCACACCTTCCTCACAGTTTGTTATTCACCATTTCTTTACCCTGGTTGCGCGGGCAAGCCGGTGTCGTGAGATTTCTGATATACCGACATCTGTCCGTTGATCAGGTGGCTATCTGTAAATAGTGCCAGGAAGTACGTTGATCAGTGATCACCCGACAGCTGGGACGGCTATCTGATGGATAGGTGTCACTAACTT
>RFIV01000363.1 GCA_003695085.1 Gammaproteobacteria bacterium | reverse complement strand
TGATCCGGCGCACGCTGCGCCGCCGGTGGCAGTCCATGATGCGATTGTTGAGAATGCGGTAGAACAGCGGTTTCCATTCCTCGCGCGGCCGGTCGCTGTAGGCCTGTACCAGCTTCATCATGGCATCCTGCACAATGTCCAGCGCGTCCTCGTGGTGGCCGGTTGCAATCAGTGCCATCTTGTATGCCTTCTTCTCGACCGATGCCAGAAATGCATTCATGCCCTTCCCGAAAGGGGGCCGAAGCCCCCGCTCTGTCATTGCTCAAAGAGTATCGTGATATTTGCCGTGTCCAGGGTGTTGGTTGCACCGGTATACCGGCCATGGCTGACCAGGGCCACCATCTTCTGACCGGCACTCACCCGCGCATCCAGTTCGGCCGCCAGGGACGTCAGACTGTGGAACATCTGAATGCCCCGGACACCGCGCGTTTTCACAGCGTAGCGCCCCTTGCCGCTGGCTGCCAGTGCATCAAGCGTTACCGTACCGGTTCCGGCATCCAGGCCGATATCCACGCCGGCCACCCGGAAGGTGCTGCTCGTTGCCGCGGAAACATCAATCACAAGCTGCGTATCACTGGCACTGACCACGCTGCCCCCGGTTTCGCCCGTCCAGCGAATCCCCACGCCGGCACCGCGCGTGTCGGTCTTCAGATCGATCACGCTCAGGGCCGTGAAGTCCTCGGTATCGCTGTCCACGGTGCCGAAGCTGGCCGGATACCCCTTCACCTTGACGATGTCGTTGACCGAGAGGTTGCCCAGGGTCAGGCCATTGGGATCAATCCGGTAGTGATCCGGGTCTGAATCCGAGGCCGGGGAAACACCCGTTCCGGAAAAATCCAGCGCGGCTGCGCGGCGACCATTGAAGAAATCCGCATCCAGGGTGAAGGATGCCGTACCCAACACGCGACCCTTGAGCGTGGTCGGCCACTGACGGACCAGGTCGTCCTCGGAGGAGGTATCCAATGTCAGGGCATCACCGGTTCCGCTCAGCGTACCCAGGGCACTGATCCCGGCACCGATGGAGATGTCATCCTTGTTGAGCAGGCTGGCATTTTCATTGAGCCGGGTAACGCGTACATCGGTATCCAGATTGACGGTGATATCACTGTTGAAAACAGCAAAGCCATCCTCGGTGTCCACGGAGTAACCCCGCACCGTCAGGGTATCGGCCACCCGCTTGATGACCGTGCCCTGGACATAGTCCTTGCCGGCCCAGGGGACGCTGCTGCCCGCCAGCACCTGCGTCGCCGTATAGCCGCCTTCTGCAGTGACATTGCCTTCCGCCACCACCGGCGTGCCGGCCTCCAGCGCCGCCAGTGCGCTCAGTCCGTTGGTCCCCGTGAAGGTCACCCCATTGACTTCATACCCGGTGCTGTCCGTCACATGCACGTTCAGGCTGCCATAGTGGGTCAGCTTGACAAAAAACGGGCGGACATTGAGGGTGAACTGGTTGTTCTCCGTATCCGTGCTGGCGAGCAACCCGCGTGCGCGGTGCGTTTTGTCTTCGTCCAGCTCCAGGTCCGCGACCAGGAAAGGCTCGACCTCCACCTTGGCCGGGGACGTCGAGAGGATGTGGTTACTGGCATCCAGGTCGAAGTCCACCATCATGGTCGCCGGCACCCCAGGACGTACCTTGAGCAACTTGCCATCGTTGAAGTCGATGTGCACGGTGAGTGTCGTGATCGGCTGGCCGTCACTGTCCACTGCCTCGGCCGTCAGTGCCTGGCCATTTTCATCCTGAATCACAATATCGGCGTTGCTGTAGTCCAGCCGCAGCTCGGCCCCCGTGTAGTTGCCTACAGGTACCGTAGCGATGGTGAAGAATTCTGAAAGATCCGTGTACTGGGCGAAATCCACACGCGTGCTGTTGGGTACCGTTTCCACGGTATCGCCGTTGGCGCGTTCCAGCTTCAGCGACGTCACGTCCACGGTATAGCCGAGAAAATCCCCTTCGGCATCCGTGAGGCTGACGGTGAGCATGCTGGTCTCTTCACTGGTGGACTCGTTACCAGTGCCCGAACCACCCCCACAGCCCGCAAGCAGGGCGGCACTGAAACCGGCCGCAAAGACCCAGCGGCCAACGTATTGCATGGAATTCTGTATCGGTGTCATCGTTCTTGTCCCCGTTGTGTATGAAAGTCAGAGCGCAGCTACGTTCTGTCTCTTCTCAACGCGGGTCAGACGATTTGGTTGACAACCGGATTCACGCGGAAGCATTTCCGGCGTCGGATTGGGCCTGGCGAGCCTGCTGCCGGTAGGCTTTCGGACTCATGCCCTCCCACTTGCGGAAGGCCCGCCCGAAGTTGGACGGGTCGGAATACCCCAGCGTCCAGGCGATGATGTCCACGGGCTTGTCCGTCTCGCGCAGCAGTTGGCAGGCCTTGGTGTGCCGGTAATCGGCTATGAGTCCCTGCCAGGTCAGCCCGTGTTGCTGCAGCTGACGGCGAAGGGTGCGATCGGTAATGCCCAGCTTGCTGGCAAACTCTTCCATGGTCGGCAGGGTTTCGGACTGCTCGATCACCGCCTTGATGCGTGCCACCAAAGGACTGCGATGGCGCGCCTCAACCGCCTTCAGGGCTTCTTCGCATTGCTGGATGGCGATGTTCTTCATGGCCTCGTTGGCCATGATCATGGGCAGGTCGAGAAATTCCTTGCGAAAGCGCAACTGGTTGACGCCGGTGCCAAACTCCACCTTGCCGAACTTGCGGTAGCGATCACCGTAGGATGGCTCCGGATAGGACAACAGGCAGCGGCCCTGGCGGGTCAGGGTGTCACCGAACAGCATGCGGTTGACGGCCAGCAACGTGCCGAACAGGGTCTCGATGAGAAAGGGCGTGAGGTCCCCCAGATCAAGCTGAACGTCGATCTGGATAATGGCATCAGTGTCATCTTCGAGAAAACGAAAGGTCACCGGCGACAACCGGGTGTGGTAGTAGCGTTCCAGCAGTTGCAGGGCCGCCCGGATGGAAGGTGCACTCAGCGTGGCCTGCCCCAGCGCGCCGTGACTCAGGGGCGTGAGCTTGAGCCCGTATTCCAGTCCCAGTGCCGGATCACCGGTTACCCTGAGCGCGTTGCGGGCCAGCGTCATGTACTGGGCGTAGGTCAGCCCCTGATCCGGGTCGGTCAGCATTTCCCGCTCGATGCCCGTTCCCTCGAGCAGCTCGACGTCGCTCCCGGTGCGTTCGACCACCAACTGCCGCAAGACCTCACCGTACTGGGCGAGGATCATTTCATCAGTGTCATACACACAGGGCTGTCCGGGCATGGGGGTCATGCGCACACCATCCAAATTAGAGCTTTTGCACTATTTTAGGCGGATGGTTGGGCAATACAACCTAATCCGGATGTCAGATCAGGGTCAGGGTAAAGACGACCATCACGGAGGCCCAGAGTACCGCCCGCAATCCCAGACCTTCTGTATTGGACTCGTTCATTTTGGTTATCCGGTTCTTCACAGCGTGGATCACAGTGTAACCCTGTGACCGGATTCTCACTTTGAGATAGATCAAAAGCGAGCAAAAGCCGCTCTGTCCGGAAATGACCATTTTGAGCGCGAGAGATGACCTTCTGTCACGATGGTGAAAGGAGGAGAATGGACCCCGTTGATTAGTGTCTCTGAACTAGTCCGCTTCACCGAATGGTGAACTTACCTTGCTACTTCAGGCCGCGCATTGCGCGGCCTTTTTTATGACCGGCACTTTTAGTCTGACCGCCCTCAACGGCTCCATGATGAGCCTGCTGCCATTGCCCCGCAGGGATCGGGGACACATCCGCCCCCGAGGCAGTGCTTTCGATGGGATTATTTCAATCTCTGATTGGCACTCTGGTAAGCCTGTTTTCGATCTCGCCTGCCTATTGCCACCACGAAGACAACGACCCGGCAATCCTGTACCTGATATACCATCCGATACCCGGAATTTCGCAACTTGATCTTGTAGCAGTCAGGAAGACCTTTGAGCCGGTTTGCCTCAATCCTCGGCTGCTCCAGAACCTTGGCCAGCTTCTTCTTGAACTGCTCCCGGATTGTATCACCCAGCCGGTACCACTCTTTCAGTGCGCGTGGATCAAACTCCAGGTCAAAGGTCATCCAGCGTCACCCGGATCGGCTTTTTGGGGTTCGCCAGTCGGTCGCGCACGAGCGCAAGCAACTCTGCCTCTTCGTCAGTAACCACCGTCGTGTGAAACGGCAGCCGCTCCTGAGTCGCAACATATTCCAAGGTCTGCCGCAACAACTCGGAAGGCTTGACCCCCAGCTTTTCCAGAACGGCGTAGGACCGCGCCTTCAGATCATCGTCAATGCGCAGGTTTATCGTACCCATAGCATCACCCTTGTAATTACATTTGCCATTACAGTATACCACATAAACTGCTTGGGCTTCCATGTGCCGGGCATGATCAAGCACACCACCGTCACATGAAAACCCCCTCATCCCGGCAACACCACCCTCATCCTCGCCCCGCCCAGCGCCTCGGACTGGCCCACCTCAATACTGCCCTGGTAGCTGTGTACCAGCTCGGAGACGACGGCCAGGCCAATGCCCTGCCCGGGTGCGGATTCGTCCAGCCGCTGACCGCGCTTGAGCACCTTGCCACGGGCGCGCTCGGGGATGCCGGGGCCATTGTCCTCGATGGTAATGCCGACGTGCCCATCGTCCGTGGCGCAGGCGCTGATGCGCACCCGACCGCGTCCGTACTTGCAGGCGTTGTCGAGCAGGTTGCCGAGCATTTCCATCAGGTCGCCTTCGGCC
>RFIV01000362.1 GCA_003695085.1 Gammaproteobacteria bacterium | reverse complement strand
GGCCGAAGTACAGGGTTTCGGCGGTCCGGCTGAGTTTGAGTTTCTGTTCGGTGGCGGCGAGTGCCTGTGTTGCGGCCCTGGCCGAGGCGCCCTTGCCGGCCGCCTGTTGTGTCAGCACGGCCCGGGCAGCCGGATGCAGGGCACCCGAGAGGGCCTCAATGGCATCAGGTTCACCCTTCGAGGCACGGTAGATGTTGAGGGCCAGTGTCAGACGCTCGCGGACCTCCCGGTTGGATTCCGATTCCAGGTGTGCCTTGATCAGAGGCAGGTTGTCGGCATTGAGCTTGCCGACCAGGTTATTGGTCAGGTCCAGCCGCTCGGCCGGATCCTCCGCCTTGAGCCGCACGCCGAGCAAGGCGGCGTCTATGTGTTTGCGAAGACGGCTGTTCGAGCGGAAGCGCTTGAGATCCCGGCGTGTGTATTGGCCGGCGTCTTCACCGGTGAGCGCATCCGTCACCGGCCATTCTCGGCCCTTGGTACGGGTGAGAATGACCAGCTGGCCGGTCTTCCTGACCCTGGCCAGCCGGTTGTCTGCCCAGGCCTCCAGCCAGGTACGCACTCTGGGGTCACCGGTCGCGACCAGTGTGTCCAGTTGTGCCGCCACCTGACTGCCCCGGGCGGACAGGAGTGCGTGAAGCGCCTGTTCTGCCTCGCTGGCGGCAGGCTTCTGGCTGTCCGCCCATAAGGATGGCGAGATCCACAGCGCCAGAAGCATCCAGATTTGCATCGCACGGGTGCGCGATACCCTCCGACCAGCGAGACTTGTTTGCATTCTGCACTCCTTATGGCTTCAGCCGAATCAGTTCGAAGCCACTTTCTTTTCCGTGCCGCCGCAGGTCTTGGAGACAACGTTGAAGTTGCCGCACTTGAGCGGCTTGCGCCAGTCGCTGATCAGATCCTTCGAGCCCGGCAGGTAATCGGACCAGGCATCCCCGGCGACAGTAGACGGTGTGCTCCAGACAATGGAGAACTGCCCGTCATCCTGAATCTCGCCAATCAGTACCGGCTTGGTGATATGGTGATTGGGCATCATGGTGGCGTAGCCGCCGGACAGATTCGGCACTGAAACCCCGATGATGGCATCCTTGACGGCGTCCACGTCGGTGGTGCCGGCCTTCTTCACCGCTTCCAGCCACATGTTGAAGCCGATATAGTGCGCTTCCATGGGATCGTTGGTCACCGCATCGTCCTTGCCGGTGTAGGCTTTCCACTTATCGATGAAGGCGTAGTTGGCCTCGCTGTCCACGCTCATGAAGTAGTTCCAGGCGGCCAGATGTCCGACCAGCGGTGCCGTGTCGATACCGGACAGCTCCTGTTCACCCACGGAGAAGGCCACCACCGGGATGTCGTCGGCGGAAATGCCCTGGTTGGCCAGTTCACGATAGAACGGTACGTTGGCATCCCCGTTGATGGTGGACACGACCGCGGTCTTCTTGCCCTGACTGCCGAATTTCTTGATGTCGGCCACGATGGATTGCCAGTTGGAATGCCCGAACGGTGTGTAGTTGATCATGATGTCCTCGGCGGCCACACCATGATCCTTGAGGTAGGTTTCGAGAATCTTGTTGGTGGTGCGCGGATAGACGTAGTCCGTCCCGGCCAGCACCCAGCGCTTCACACCCAGTTCCTTCATCAGGTAGTCCACGGCGGGAATGGCCTGTTGGTTGGGGGCCGCGCCGGTGTAGAACACGTTCTCTGACGATTCTTCTCCCTCATACTGAACCGGGTAGAACAGCAGGCCGTTGAGCTCTTCGACCACAGGCAGCACGGATTTCCGGGAAACGGAGGTCCAGTTGCCGAAGATGACGTCCACCTTCTCCTTGGCCAGCAACTCGCGGGCCTTTTCGGCAAAGAGGGGCCAGTTGGACGCCGGATCGACCACCACCGGTTCCAGCTTGCGTCCCAACACACCCCCTTTCTCGTTCTGCTCCTTGATGAGCATGAGCATGGTGTCCTTGAGGGTGGACTCACTGATGGCCATGGTGCCGGAGAGTGAGTGCAAAATGCCGACCTTGATGGGCTTTTCAGCCGCGGTGGCAGAGAAGGTGATCAGCGTGGCACCAAGGCCAGCGAGGAGAGTGTGGCGCATTTTCATGGTAAACCCCTTTGCGTTCGTCCGTTGTGCGTTGTGCAATCAGGGGTAAAACACCATATGTGCCAGTTATCTCTAAGGTATTAAAAAACAAATGGTTATGACTTATTTTGCGTGAAAGGCGGTTTGACAAAACGTTAACTGCTGCGTTGAAGTGGGGCGTACCCGGGCACGGTGCACCACAAGGGGGCGGGGCACCGCACCATGGTGATACGGACGTCATGGGTGCACTATTTGCCTGCCGGCAGAGTGACCGCGCGTGTCAGCCCGCCTGGTGGGTGTGCGGGTCAGTGACGCCAGCTGTCTCCAACGCCTTCTCCAGCGACTGGCACAGGGTGTGGAGAAACTTCACGTCTTTCTCGTTGGCCCAGGCCAGCTGCTCGAGCGCCCACTGTTCCAGTGCCGAGCCCGGCACCTTGTCCAGCCGGCTGAATAGTGCCTGCACCCGCTGGCGCAGGGCGTCCTTCTGCCTGATGGTTCGTGGTTCCGCGTCGGGTGTGGCTACCGCCTCCGCCCTGGCGGATGAGGGTTCGGGCTGGCCCGGTTTACCGGCTGGCAGGTGCGGGTCAGCACTCAGCCCCTGCCGCAGAAGATAGGCATAGAGCATCACCGACTGGCCCAGGTTGAGGGAAGGATAGGGC
>RFIV01000361.1 GCA_003695085.1 Gammaproteobacteria bacterium | reverse complement strand
ACCGGCTTGTAGGCCATGAAGCGCGAAAAAGCGCGTGCGGCATGCATGGCCTCACGTTCGGAGACGCTGTCCCGCCGTCCTCGGAGAATACCGTACAGTCGCCTGAGGTAGGCCTTCTTGGTGTCGTAATGCTCGACACTGTCCTCGCCGTACTTGCGCCTCAGGCGATCATGAATCTGATCAATGGGTATCAGGCGCTTGCCGCCTTCACCTTCATTGATGACCAGGTCGCCCTCCAGGTGCAGGCCGACATCGGGCAGGATGTAAAAGTGCAGTGCATCCAGGCGTGCAACTGGCCGCAGGCCCGCCTGATCCAGGTGCGCGCGCGCAGCCACCAGTGCCGTGAAAGGGTGGGCTGACTCGCCTTTGGTGGGGGCGAAGTGCAGGCCAATGTATCCATCGGTGACATGTGGGCGGGCGTAGCTGCCGTCATCGCACCCGAGGATGTAGGAAGACAGGGTCCGCACAGTCTTGCCGCCCCGGCCTCGCTGCGTGGTTTCATCCTGCCCCGGGTTGTAGGTATACAGGTAATCGTAGGCAGCCGTCATCACCGTCTGGATGGCATCGGCTGCCGTAGTCTTGCCAGACCCGTTTCCACCCGAAAACAGGTTGATGGCGCCGAGTTCGAATTCGGTATTGGGCAGGTTCCCCCAGTTGACGAACAGGACACGCTTAACGTACATCTTCATCCTCCTGTTGGTCGGCCGATGCTGAGCGCTCTCTTCCCTCATCGCTGTCATCGCGGGCGCCTTCCAGTGTGGCCAGGATGTCATCGCTCACGAAGGTCACTATGAGGGGGCGAATCCGCAAGTGGCTGCCGGGATTCTCCATCCACTCCTCAGCGTTGTAGCGAATGAGTCGCAAGCGGCGCAGGCTGGCGAACAGCGCCCGGCGTTCGCTGCGGCTTTCTGGCAGGCTGCGCCCCAGCAAGTTGCGCAGTGCCAGTGTCAGGCCCTCATAGGTGAGCCACACACAGCCATCATCATCCAGATCACCCTCGCGCAGTGCCCGCTCATACTGGGCCCTCAATACCAGAACCAACGCGACTTCATGCGGGCTGAGACGTGCACGAAGGCCGGTGGCAGGTGGTGTATCCGGCGCATCCCCGAGTCCGGGTGTATCGGCGCCGGGTGGATAGATGCGCACGTAGTGAAAACGGGTGTCATGGAGGACACTGATGCCCATCAATGCCAGATAGTCGCGTACCAAGGGCTCCAGCCTTGCAAACCGGTCATAGAGTATCTGTTCGGTCTGGCTTTCGTCCCGACAAAGGACGCCGCTGTCCAGCAAGCGGATCAACAGTTCGGAAAAGTCGGGCACGGAAACCTGTGCAGTTTTCAGAGCCTGTTCAACGGATTCACGCAGAGTCATCGTGGCGGTGTGCCTCAATCAGGAAGGTATCGAATGCTTTCAGGCCGGTTTGCTGGCCTCGACGACCGGAAGGCGTCAGTGAGAAGCGCCAGCCGTCATGGCGGGCATTGGCCGAGCCCAGCTCGATAATGTGTGTCAGGGCCAGCAGGTCAGCAGCGGACCGGACCGGCAACCGGGACGAGTCAACCTGGCCGCTGTCTGTCAGCTCACGACGAATGTAGTCGCGCATGCGACTGTCGTTGATGACGAAAACCTGATCCAGTGCCTGGCGCAGGCTGACAGCTCTCAGTGCCCGGTCATCCGGCTCGCCGGGCTCCTCGAGGTGAGTTTGCACCGGCGGCAGCGCACGACGTTCGCGCAGCCGGTTACGTGCCGGGTCGTTCAGGCGGATGCGAGCCGGGCTCAGGGCCTCGCCAAGTTGAGCCAGCACACCGTCCTGCTCATCCGACGGCAGTGATCTCAGTCGTTCACAGACGGCGACCAGATCGGTATGTCGCTGGGCTGCCACGTAACTCATTTGCCGGATGATCAACTCGGCCCGGCGTGTAAACTGTCGCAAGGCATCACGCAGGGCGGGCAGCATGGTGTCCGTGGCATGGATCAGCCGGCGTTCAATCCGGTCCAGGACTTGCCACAAGAGGGAGCGGCCCCGCACCACCTGATCCGGCAGCAAGTCACGTAGCCGTCGCTCTGCATCGGCCTTGAAGCCCTTGGGCTGGTGACGAATGCGGTTGACCAGCTCCAGAATTTCGTCGCGATATTTCTCCACGCTGTCCGCTGACAGGCGAATGGCGATGTCAGGCTGAAAGCGTTTCTCCATGAACTCGAAGAATGCTTCTCCCGCGAGGCCACTTTCGGACTCTTCGTGCATCTCGCGAATCAGCGCCCGTCGGCGGTCTTCCAGTTCGGCAATGACATCCGTGAAGTCGTTGATGATGCGCTCGGAATATTCGTGGGCATCGAGCAGGTCATGGATTTCGCCATGTTGCAGGAACGCATCCAGCGCATTGCGTGTGTTACGGGTGTTGCGGTGCCGGGTACGCAGCGAACCACCTTCCAGCTCGATAAAAGGTTGTGTGAACAGGCGGCCGGCCCGGGTGAAGCGAAAGCGCACATCCAGTGTCGCATCGTCCACCACATCTTCCAGCCAGCCGCATTCCCGCAGCTGATTGAAGACCCACACAGCCTGTTCACGCTCGGTGCGAAGCGGGCGCTCGTCTTCGGATTGCTCGGCCACCCGCTCGGCGACCGGCAGCCGGGTAATGGCTTCCTGAAAAACCCCCAGCACCTGTTCACGGCTCAGGGCATGTCCGTATTCGGCCATGTCCGCATAGAGTTGCCGGTACAGAAGACCGGCACAAGCCGCCACAATGGACCGGTACTTGCTGGTCAGGGGGCGGAAAAACTGTTCCCGGGGTGGTTCAAAAAACATGAGGCTCCACGGATCGGACGCGCATCGGAACCGCGTATTATGGCGCGGCCGTTTATCCTGCGCAAAGGCTTTGCTAGCATACGCGCAAACATAAGGTGACCCATGGCCCGCATACAGATACTCGATACCCGACTTGCCAACCAGATTGCTGCCGGAGAGGTAGTGGAGCGACCTGCCTCCGTTATCAAGGAGCTGGTGGAAAATGCGCTTGACGCTGGCGCCACGCAGATCGATGTGGATGTCGAGGCAGGAGGGATCAAGCTGATGCGCGTGCGGGACAACGGCTGCGGCATGGAGAAGGACGACCTGCCGCTGGCCCTGAGCCGCCATGCCACAAGCAAGATT
>RFIV01000360.1 GCA_003695085.1 Gammaproteobacteria bacterium | reverse complement strand
GTCTACATGGGCGAGGAGGATGTGAAGCGCCAGGCTTTGAATGTCTACCGCATGAAGCTGCTCGGCGCAGAGGTTGTTCCGGTTGCATCCGGCACCAAAACGCTCAAGGACGCCATGAACGAAGCGCTCCGGGACTGGGTGACCAACGTGGATGACACGTTCTACATCATCGGGACAGCAGCGGGACCGCATCCCTATCCCATGATGGTCCGTGATTTCGCTTCCGTAATCGGGCGCGAGGCGCGGGAACAGTGTCTTGCACAGGTGGGACGTCTGCCCGACGCGTTGGTCGCCTGTGTAGGCGGTGGTTCGAATGCCATCGGCCTGTTTCACCCGTTCCTCGCAGATGAAAGTGTGGCCATGTACGGTGTCGAAGCCGGCGGGTTGGGCCTTTCTACTGGTCAACATGCGGCACCGCTGTCAGCCGGGCGGCCCGGCGTCCTGCATGGCAACCGCACATACCTGATGGAAGATGAGAACGGTCAGATTCAGGGCACCCATTCCATTTCGGCGGGCCTGGATTATCCGGGTGTCGGTCCCGAGCATGCGTGGCTCAAGGATACCGGGCGTGCAAACTATGTCGATGCGACCGATGAAGAGGCGCTTGAGGCGTTTCACCTGTTGACACGCATCGAAGGCATCATGCCTGCCCTGGAATCAAGCCACGCCGTGGCCTACGCGCTCAAGCTGGCCAGGGAAATGTCCCCGGATCAGGTGATTCTGGTGAATCTGTCCGGGCGGGGTGACAAGGATATTCATACCGTAGCCAAGCTTGACGGTATTCAGGTGGAGGTGGGCTGATCATGAGCCGTATTCAGGCAACGTTTGAAGCACTGCGATCAGAAGGCCGAAAGGCGCTGATACCCTACATCACTGCGGGCGACCCGCATCCTGATCACACTGTCGACTTCATGCATGCGCTGGTGGAGTCCGGAGCAGACATGATCGAGCTGGGCGTGCCGTTCTCCGACCCGATGGCAGACGGGCCGGTCATCCAGCTCGCGTGTGAGCGCGCTTTGTCCCACGGCACGTCACTGCGCCGGGTACTTGACATGGTTGAGCATTTTCGCCAGACCAATAACCACACGCCAGTCATCCTGATGGGGTATCTCAACCCGGTTGAAGCCCTGGGGTATGAGACCTTTATCAAGCGGGCAAAAGAGTCAGGCGTAGACGGGTGCCTGCTGGTCGACCTGCCGCCCGAAGAGGCCGAAGACATCGCGGCACAGCTCAGGACAGCGCAGATAGACCCTGTCTTTCTCATTGCACCGACCACCCAGGATGATCGGGTCGCTGCTGCCGCCCGTTATGGGCACGGGTATCTTTACTATGTGTCGCTCAAGGGTGTGACGGGCTCTGCGGAGCTGGATGCAGAGGACGTGGCGCGTCAGCTGGAGCTTATTCGTGCGTATGCAGACCTGCCGTTGTGTGTCGGGTTTGGTATACGGGATGAAGCATCTGCCAGTGCTGTGGCCCGCGTAGCCGATGGTGTAATTGTCGGTAGCGCGCTGGTCTCTAGAATAGCGGAGTATCAGGATCACCCCGAAAAAGCCAGGGCGGCATTGATCGAGTTGATGCAGGCTTTGCGCCGGGGTGTGGACTCTGCCTCCGAACAAGGTGATTCATGAGCAACTGGTTGGAAAAGATCATCCCGGGCATGCGCCGGGCTGAAAGTCGGGCAAAAGCCAATGTGCCTGAAGGCCTTTGGAAAAAGTGCCCGAAGTGTGCCGCGGTACTCTACCGGCCCGAGCTGGAACGCAACCTTGATGTATGTCCCAAGTGCCATCATCACATGCGCGTCTCGGCACGGCGTCGGCTGGACATGTTTCTGGACAGTGAAGGACGCCTGGAGATCGCTGCAGATCTCGAGCCGTCCGATCGTCTGAAGTTTCGCGACACCAAACGCTACAAGGATCGGCTGGCCGCAGCCCAGAAGGCGACAGGTGAAAAGGACGCCCTGGTGGTGATGAAAGGCAAGGTCGAGGGCTTGCCCGTTGTAGCCTGTGCTTTCGAATTCAATTTCATGGGCGGTTCCATGGGGGCTGTGGTGGGCGAAAAATTCGTGCGCGCAGTCAATGCTGCGATCGAAGCCCGCTGCGGACTGGTGTGCTTCTCTGCCAGCGGGGGGGCACGTATGCAGGAGGCGCTGATTTCCCTCATGCAAATGGCCAAGACGTCCGCTGCCCTGGAGCGGCTCAAGGCGGAAGGGCTGCCCTATATCTCCTACATGACGGACCCTGTTTTTGGGGGCGTCTCGGCCAGCCTGGCCATGCTGGGCGATCTGAATGTGGCTGAACCCCGTGCACTTATCGGCTTCGCCGGCCCGAGGGTAATCGAGCAGACCGTGCGGGAAAAGCTGCCCGAGGGCTTTCAGCGCTCGGAGTTTCTGCTCGAGCACGGTGCACTGGACATGATCATTCCGCGGGCTCAGATGCGCACGCGTACTGCCTCGTTGCTTGCCAAGCTGATGGGATTGCCCCCAAAAGGGCAGTCGGGTTACCAGGAAGAACCGGAATTACCGGGGGATTCTGAAAACAGTGCCGAGCCGTCTGCCTGAGTGGCTGGAGCGCATCAGCGCCCTGCATCCGAGTGAAATAGAACTGGGGTTGGACCGGATGCACGTGGTGGCCGATCGTCTGTTGGGCAAGGAATGGCTGGCCGGCAAGGTTGTCACGCTTGCAGGGACGAACGGCAAGGGCTCGACGCTGGCCATGATTGAGCGCCTGGCCATCGATGCGGGCAAGTCGGTCATGGCCTATACCTCCCCACACCTGCTTCGGTTTACCGAGCGCTTGCGTATCAACGGCGCGGAAAGTCAGGAATCCGAATGGGCAGAAGCCTTTAAACAGGTTGAGGGAGCGCGGCAGGGCACGCCGCTGACCTATTTCGAGTTCACGACGCTGGCCGCACTCTGGCTGATTCGTCAGGCACGTCCGGACCTGGCCTTGCTCGAAGTGGGGCTGGGTGGCAGGCTGGATGCCGTGAATATCGTGGATCCGGACGTGGCGGTCATTACACCCGTAGACCTGGATCACACGGATTGGCTGGGTGAAGACCGGGAGGCCATCGGGCGTGAAAAGGCTGGCATACTGCGCCCGGGTATCCCATTGATTTCGTCGGATCCGGTTGTACCGGAAAGTGTGCTTCAGGCAGCACGGGAATTGGAGTGCCCGGTGTGGTTGTGGGACCGGGATCACCGCATTGAATCTGTTTCGGGGGCGGCCCGATGGCTCGGCAGTACAGTCTCGCAAGGGGGCGTCGATCTTCAGCGTACCTTGCCGGGGTTCGATCAATGTCCGTTGCCCCCTGAAAACGTATCCGCTGCCCTGCAGGTGGCTCAGCTTCTGGGACTGCTGCCGCAGCAGGATCAGGTTAGCCCTTGGGAGGCGCTGGGACTGAGTGGCCGGGTGCAGAGAATTGGCGAGTCGCCGGAAATTATTGTGGATGTGGGGCACAATCCACAGGCTGCTCGCTATCTGGCGGGTTGGCTGAACCGAAATTCCTGTACAGGGCGGACCTGGGCGGTTTACAGTGCCCTGGCGGACAAGGCGATTGAAGAGGTGGTTCAGACGCTGTCCGGCAGCATTCAGGACTGGTGGATTGCGCCAGTCAAGGCCGATCGCGCAGCGCCTGCAGATCGTCTTGCCGGCGCCGTCAGACAGGCCGGGCATGTGCCGGTTGTGATGGCCTCGATAAGAGAGGCACTCGCGCAGGTGAGGCAGCAAGCCGCCCCGAATGACCGCGTTCTGGTCTTCGGTTCCTTCTATACCGTGGCAGAAGCGCTGGAGGCACTGCAGGGTTGAACCCTCGGCGGCGGGTGCTTACACTGCCTGTCCGAGCTTCAAGGAGACCAGAGTGGACAGCCTGAAACAACGTGTACTGGGAGCCATCGTTCTTGTTTCGCTGGCCATCATTTTTGTACCCATGCTGTTCAACGCGCCGCATCCGGAGCGCATACAGCAAACCGTCACCATTCCCCCGGAGCCGGACGTGCCGGGGTATCAGGTTACCGAACTCAAGCCTCCGGTCCTGCCTGCGGCACCCGATCAGGGACAGGAGCCGCCTGCGATAGTCGATGAAACCGACTCCTGGCCCCGGGAGTCTGAACCGGCCAGCAACGAGGCGGCGGAGAAGGCAGCTGGCGCGGTTGAATCCGTCCCGACTGCCATGCTCGAGGCACAGAAGCCTGAGGAAACTAGCCCGGCCGGGAGTCAGGTAGCCGGCACGTCCGGCAGCGAGGCGGCCAGCTCCGACACGGACGTGAAGAAGGATACCCGTGCCCAGACGGCGGCTCAGGATCAGGCGTTCTGGAAAGTCAAGGTCGGCGCGTTCAGCAAGCACGACAATGCCATTCGCCTGAGAGATCAGCTTCGGGCTCAGGGTATCAAGGCTTATACAGAACCCCTGGTGACCCGCAACAAGGGCACCTGGCTGCGTGTGTGGGCAGGTCCCGTGCGCACTCGGGAGGAGGCGCAGGCACTGGCACGCCGTATCGACAAGACCTACCGGACGCAATCTCGGGTGATCAGAAGCGGATCATGATGCGGCTGACGTTTCTGGCTGCCATCTGATAGAATGCGCGCACTTGAGGAGGGGAGCATGTCGAACGTGGTTTGGGTCGATTGGGTTATTCTCGGTGTGATTGCACTGTCTACCGTCGTCAGTCTCATTCGGGGATTTGTCAAGGAGGCGCTGAGCCTGCTGTCGTGGGTGGCTGCTTTCATCGTGGCCAGGCTGTTCTATACCAAGCTGGCCGTTTTGCTGGAAAACGCCATTTCAACACCCAGTGTGCGATACATAGCCGCATTCGTTATCCTCTTTGTCGCGACACTCATACTGGGGGCGATGCTCAACCATCTGATCAGCGCGATCGTGAAACTGTCTGGCATTTCGGGAACCGACCGGGTGCTGGGGATGGTTTTCGGAGCGGTCAGGGGGGTGGTGTTGGTGGTCGTGGCCATCGCATTGCTGAGGCTGACCCCGGTGACTGAAGACCCGTGGTGGAATGACTCCCTGCTCATCCCGCATTTTGCTAAAATTGAAGCGTGGTCGCGAAACCTGTTAGGCGACAGCGTCAGTACAATAATGTAAACCCGTCCCAAGACCCCGCCGGAGAATTAAACAGCATGTGTGGTATCGTAGGTATTGTGGCTCGTCATCATGTCAATCAGGAGCTGTTTGACGCCTTGACCGTACTTCAGCACCGGGGGCAGGACGCAGCCGGGATGGTGACCTTCGAAAACGACCGTTTCTTTCTCAGAAAGAACAACGGGTTGGTGCGCGACGTGTTTCGCACGCGGCACATGCTGAGACTGAAAGGCAATGTGGGTATCGGCCACGTCCGCTACCCGACAGCGGGAAGTTCAAGTTCCGCGGAGGCCCAGCCTTTCTACGTCAACTCGCCTTATGGCATTACACTGGCGCATAACGGAAACCTGACCAATACGGATGAACTCAAGCGCGACCTGTTCCGCACCGACCTGCGTCATATCAACACCAACTCCGATTCCGAAGTCCTGCTGAACGTTTTTGCCCACGAGCTGCAGAATCTGGGCAAGCTGACCCCGCGCGCCGATGATGTGTTTACTGCAGTTGCTCAGGTCCATCGCCGGGTACGAGGGGGGTACGCCGCCGTGGCCTTGATTACCGGCTATGGGCTGGTGGCTTTTCGTGACCCCCATGGGATTCGTCCCCTGTGCTTTGGCAAGCGGGAAACGGAGGACGGAACTGCCTACATGGTCGCCTCTGAAAGCGTTGCGCTGTCTGCACTGGGTTATGAGCTTGTCCGGGATGTGGCGCCTGGCGAGGCCATTTACGTTGAATCCGATGGCACACTTCACACACAGCAGTGTGCCGATAACCCGCAACTCAATCCCTGCATCTTCGAACTGGTGTATTTCGCCCGGCCCGACAGCATGCTTGACGGTATATCCGTCTACAAGGCACGCCTCAAGATGGGGGAAAAACTGGCGGAAAAAATACGGCGCGTGAGGCCGGATCATGACATTGACGTGATCATGCCTATCCCGGACACCAGCCGAACGTCTGCCATGCAGATGGCGATGAACCTGGGGGTCAAATATCGGGAAGGATTCATCAAGAACCGTTACATTGGCCGGACGTTTATCATGCCCGGTCAGAGCCTGCGCAAGAAATCGGTGCGACAGAAGCTCAATGCCATTGAACTCGAGTTCCGTGGCAAGAACGTCATGCTGGTGGATGATTCCATCGTGCGCGGCACCACGTGTCAGGAAATCATTCAGATGGCGCGGGATGCAGGTGCCAAAAAGGTCTATTTCGCCTCGGCTGCACCTGCCGTAAGGTATCCCAATGTGTATGGTATCGACATGCCGGCTGCGTCGGAGCTGATTGCCCATGGTCGCACCGAAAAGGAAGTGGAGCAGCAGATCGGGGCTGACTGGCTGGTTTACCAGGATCTGGACGATCTGATTGCCTGTGCCCGTGAGGGCAACCGGGACATCAGCCAGTTCGACTGTTCGGTCTTTGACGGACATTACGTCACGGGCGACATTACCGACGAATACCTGAATCGTCTTGAAGCCGAGCGCAATGACGCGAAGCG
>RFIV01000359.1 GCA_003695085.1 Gammaproteobacteria bacterium | reverse complement strand
TGGTCATCACGGCGGCGGTACCCTTCAGGGGCGGGAATACAGGGGTGGCAGGGGGTGACCTCTTCCTCGACAAGATATCGGAAATCGTCAATGCCGTGGATTTCTTTGGCATGGGGACGGCATTTCTGGTCAATGCTCAAGGCAAGATCCTGGTGCATGAAAACACCGATCTGGGCGATCAGCCCATGAGTGCGCTCTTTGGCAAGAATGCCCCCGAGATGAAGGATGTTCTGCAGCCTGCCGTGTTGGAGGGGCGGAATGTTCTGGTAGCTTTCCTGCCGATCGAGGGGGTGCCCAACATCAACTGGCAGATCGGGATCATCATTGACCAAAAGCAGGCGTTTGCGCAGTTGGCGGGATTCCGCAACTCGGCATTGCTGGCGACCGCACTGGGCGTCCTGCTTGTTGTAGGCCTCACGTCTCTGCTGCTGACACGACTGATGCGGCCGCTGGTGTCTCTGGGGACCACCATGGAAGATCTGAGCGAGGGGCAGGGTGACCTGACCGTGCGGCTCAATGTAGAAACAGATGACGAAATCGGTCGGTTGGCAGCGAGTTTCAATCGCTTTGTCGACAAGATTCACGGTCTGGTAAAAGATGTGGTAGCCTCGGTGACGACGCTCCACCAGTCCGTGGAAAACATGTCGCACATTGCGCAGCAGACCAGTGAGCAGGTTGACCGGCAACGTCATGAGACGGATATGGTGGCAACGGCGGTCAATGAAATGTCGGCCGCGGCTCATGAAATTGCGCAAAACGCACAGCAGGCAGCCGAGGCCGCTCAGCATGCAGACGCTGAGGGAGAGCAGGTCAAGAAGATCGTTGACGAGGCGGTCAGCTCCATTGAGGAGTTGTCGCAGCAGATCGGAGATGCGTCCGAGGTGATCAATGCACTCGGCGGCGACGTGAACAGTATCGTTTCGGTACTCAGTGTCATTCGCGGCATTGCGGAGCAAACCAATCTGCTTGCACTCAACGCGGCCATTGAAGCCGCTCGCGCCGGTGATGCAGGCCGTGGTTTTGCCGTGGTGGCAGATGAGGTTCGGGCGCTGGCCAGCAAGACACAGGAAAGCACCGAGGAAATCCAGAATACGATCGAGCGTCTGCAGTCCGCTTCCAACCGGGCTGTGGAGGTAATGAGCACCAGCCGGGAAAGCGGCGAGCATACGGTGCTGAAAGCACGTTCAGCCGGTACCTCTCTGGACAGCATTGCAGAGGCCATCGGTACGATCTCTGCGATGAACACGCAGATTGCGGCTGCGTCGGAAGAGCAGACAGCGGTGACGGAAGACATCAGCCGGTCGGTCACGACCATTGCTGATTCTGCAGACCAGACCGCTGCAGGCACACGCGAGGCGGCTGAAACCGCCAGGAAACTGGCTGATCTCGGCAATCATCTGAGTGCGCTGGTGGCCCGTTTTCGGGTGTAGGGGAACTTTCCGAAAAGGAGGAAGTCACAGGGGAACCTAATGGTGATAAAAATCAAAAATGGAGACCCTTATGACTTCCTCTCAACAACCCTTGCCGTCGGCAAAGCGTCGCACCTCCCAACCTGTCAAGACTGCCGCAGGGTTATCTGCCGGGGTGCTCATGGCTGCACTCGGTGGCGTCCCGGCGCTGGCGGGCTGTGCACCCTGTAATCCTTGCAAGGCCCGCAAGGCATGGGTAAATCCCTGTGCGGCCAAGAATCCGTGCGCAGCCAAGAACCCATGCGCGGCCAAGAATCCATGCGCGGCCAAGAACCCATGCGCGGCCAAGCAGGCCTGCAGTCCCTGTAATCCGTGTGCAGCCAAAGCGATGAACCCGTGTGCTGCCAAGGTTCGAACCTTGGTGAAGCGACCTGTGTCCTACACTCCTGGCAAGGCGACGGGTGCGATGGTGGCTCTGGGTGAGAAGCTTTTCAAGGACGCGTCACTGAGCAGCAATGGCCTTTCCTGCAGCTCATGTCATCAGGGCGATGCCGGTTACATGAAGAGTTTCTCCAAACCCTACCCGCACAACGTGGCCATGGCCGCCAACCAATACGGAATGCCATCCATACACCTGGATGAGATGATTCAGCTGTGCCTGGTTGCGCCGATGAAGAGCAAGCCCTTGCCCTGGAACAGCCAGGAGCTGGCAGCATTGACTGCGTACGTTTCCAGTGTACAGAAGCGTTTCAACCCTTGTCGCGCCAAGAATCCATGTGCTGCGAAGAATCCGTGTGCCGCGAAGAATCCATGTGCTGCGAAGAATCCATGTGCTGCGAAGAATCCATGTGCCGCGAAGAATCCATGTGCTGTGAAGAATCCATGCGCTGTGAAGAATCCGTGTGCCGCCAGACACACGTGTCAACCGTGCAAGCCCAACCCCTGTAAAGCCAGCTGAAGCAGAGGGATCTGATCGGCCCGGGTAATCCGAGGGGTGCCCGGGCCTGCCGGAAAGCAATGACATGGTGGGTATGAATCAGTTGGACGAGAATGCGAGAGATCAACGCCTGAAAATGGCCGCCGCGGCCATCCGCCAGAGCCGGCGGGTTCTGGAAAAAGGAGGAACCAATCTGGTGGCGGAAGTGCTCAAGGGGCAGGGGACTTTCTATGAAATGGAGCACTATCCGGAAGGTGACGTATTCGATCCGGATACACATTCCCAATATTACTATCACGCACATCGTGGAATCGAGCGTGAGCACGGACACTTTCATCTTTTTCTCAGAGCCGGGGCCTTCGAGCCGGCTGCCCGGCCTGCCGCGGGTTTTAAGGAGACTGAGCCCTGGCCTCGCGGAGAGGATGCCCTGATGCATCTGGCCGGTATCAGCGTGGATGACTACGGCGAACCCACGACTCTGTTTGTAACGAATCGCTGGGTGACCGGAGAAACCTGGTTCGATGGGGAAACCGTTGCCCGTCACCTCAAGTATTTCGAGGTGGATCATGCCAGCCCGAACTGGGCCGTGAATATTTATCTGACCGCACTGGTCAGGCTGTACGAGGCAGACATTGTCCAGTTGCTGATAACCCGTGATCAGATCATCGAAAAGGCTCGGGCTGAGCATGCTTCCGAAGATGTGCTTGAGCTGCGTACCCTGGACATATTGGCTCAGCAGTCCATTGACCTGAACCAGACACTGGCAGAAATCGAGTCATGGTAAGCTTGCGCAGCCCATTATACTGTATATAATAACAGTATAGTAATTCAGAGCAGGAGTATCCCATGACAGTGACCGGTACAGATTCGACCTTGTGCATTGAAATGGCTGTGGAGCATCTGCGTGTCGCCTACTTTTACCGCCGGGTGGGCGGGCAGTGGGTCAAATACAAACGCCAGTGTCTTGAGCGATTGCACTGACCCGGCCCCGATCAGGCTGATCTTTCCAGCCGAAAGCGAGCAATGGCGGCCTTCAGGCGGGCTGCCATGGCATTCAATACTTCGCTGGACTGGCGGGTTGTATCAGCCGTTTCATTCACCCGATCCGCAAGCTGGCTGATGTTCGTAATGCTGCGATCAATGCCTTCGGCTGCTTCGGTTTGTTCTGCGGTCGCCTGGGCAATCTGTCGCATGGCCGCGCTGATTTCAGAGACTGCATCGCGCGTCTCGTGAATCGCTGCCACCGCCATGTCTGCCTGTTTCTGGGTGTTTTGAGCTCGCTCCACGTTGCGAGCCATGCGTGCAGCCGATTCGCGAGCGACTTTCTGCAAGGACTCGATGACCGCCTGAATTTCATCGGTTGAAGCACTGGTTTTCTGAGCGAGACTGCGCACCTCGTCTGCGACCACCGCAAATCCGCGCCCCTGGTCACCCGCCCGTGCCGCTTCGATCGCCGCGTTCAATGCCAGCAGATTGGTCTGTTCCGATATTCCGCGAATCACATCCAGTACGGAGGTAATGGACTCCGCCTGGTCAGTTACATCGTTGACCGATGTTGCGGCGTCATTGATGCTGTTCGCCAGGTGAGCCATGACACTCTTGGCTGATTCAATGGCTTGCTGGCTTGATTCGCACGCTGATTCCGCGCGGCGGGCCACGTCGGCGGTGTGCTCCGTATGATCGTTGATGCCCTTGACGGTCACGGTCATTTCGTTGCTTGCCGTGGCCACAAGGTGGGACTCCTCGCGCAAGGACTCGGCGTACTGACCGGTTTGACGCGCGATCTCATGTGACTGCTGCGCGGACTCGGATTGCTTTGCCGCGAGTTCCTTCAATTCCAGTATGATGGAGGAGAAGGTGTCCAGCATTTGATTGACAGAGTGTGCAATGCGCCCGATTTCGTTGTTTGCCTCGTAGCGGATGCGCCGGGTCAGGTCGTTTTCCCGTCCGATGGCCTCGATCACGGACTGAAGTCGTTCGATGGGCCGGGTAATGGAGCGAGAGACCAACAGCCCCACACCCAGTGCCAGCACAATTGTGATGGCCATGATAACGGGCACGGAAGCGCCAAGGGCATCCCCTTCAGCTTGCACCTTTTGAGTGCCGGCTTCTACCTGTCTGGCTGCATCAGCGACCTTCTGAGCGGCTTCAATCACGCCATTGTCTGCACCGCGAACGCGCTCGGCGGTTTCTTCCAGAATGGATTCGAACGTGGCGTTCATCGCCATGCTTGCGCTTTGAGCTTGCTGGATCTTGGAGGCAACCCGTTGACGCGGTGCATTCTGGGTCAGCCGCTCAATGGCCTGACTGATAGCGCTGTTGAATTCATCGAGATAAATCATGACCACGTCCGTGGCTTCAGCCAGTCCCTCGTCCATGCGTGCAATATTCTCGAGTTCCTTTCGCAAACGCGCTTCTGCTTCGTTGCCGTTTTGCGTGGATTGTTCGTCACCCGTGGCAGCGGCGTTCAAACGCCAGTAGACGTAACGCGCATACAGCGAATAGGCATTTTGGGTGGCGGCCTGAAGGTCAATCAACTCTTTTTGCGAGTGAGCCAGTTGGGTCTGGGTAGCGATGGCGGACTGCTGACTCTCTACCAGAGTGGTCTGCGTGTGCAATTCACCGAGCATGGTGTCCACCCGCGAAAGCAGGTAGGCAAATCCCAAAGCCGAGATCAGAAGAAGTGCGCCGCACAGGATTAGTGTGCGCTGGAAGATGGTTGGGCTGACATGGCGTAGTTGAGAAATCTTCATATGGCACGACTCACTACAGATATGTTCTGATAAGCTTAGTTCAGAATCACGGACTTGCAGGTGGAACAGTGACCTTGCCCTCACTCAGGATACTGAAAAATGCCCGGGTTTATGCCCCTGAACCACTGGGACTGCGGGACGTACTGGTTGCGCATGGAAAGGTCCTGGCGTTGAGTCTGCCGGGACAGGGGGCGTTGACTGCGTTAGCCGAAGAATCTCTGGATCTTGAGGGGCGTTTGCTCGTACCCGGACTGGTGGACAGCTTGACGCACATTACCGGTGGTGGCGGGGAGGATGGCTTTGTCAGTCGCACGCCTCCCATGCGTTTGGGGGATGCGATAGAAGCCGGCGTGACCACCGTTGCAGGTGCTCTGGGAACTGACCGTATCGGGCAATCACTCAACACCTTGTATGCAGAGGTCATGCGGTTGCGGGGCCTTGGCCTGGGGGCCTACCTGTACACCGGTTCCTATCATGTTCCACCGGTAACGCTGACCGGTGATGTTCAGAGAGATCTGGTGCTGGTGGAGCCGGTGATCGGTGTGGGTGAGATCGCCATCGCCGATCATCGGGGGAGTCAGCCTTCAGTGGAGGAGTTGGCGCGAATTGCCGCGGATGCTCAGGTGGGCGGAATGCTGGCGGGCAAATCCGGCCGTGTACTGGTGCACGTCGGGCCGCATGAGAGCGGATTGGACCGACTCTTTCAGGTTGCGCAGGAAACCGCAGTCCCGCTACACCGTTTTTATCCAACGCACGTGAATCGAAATCGAGCACTCTTCGCTCAGGCGGAGCGTTTTGCAGAGGCAGGCGGGCATGTTGATCTCACAGCCAGTACCAATGAGAAGTTGCTCCAGGCCGGAGAAGTGAGCTGTGCGGAGGGGCTGGTGCGCTGGCTGCGTCGTGGTTTGCCACGGGATCGGATCACGTTTTCGACGGATGGCCATGCCAGCTTGCCCGTTTTCAATGACGAGGGGGGCGTGGTGGGCCTGGAGGTCGGTCGCATGTCCAGCCTGATCGACGCGTTGAGATGTTGTGTTCTTGAGGCCCGCCTGCCTCTCGAGAGTGCTCTGGCGCCGGTGACCTCGAATCCTGCCCGTATTCTCGGGCTGAAAACCAAAGGGCGCCTGGCAGAAGGGATGGATGCCGACATGCTGGTTCTGGAGCCGGAAACGCTGGCACTGCATGGGGTAGTGCTCGGAGGTCGCGTGGCCCTTTGGGAGGGAGAGAGGCGCCTGAGGGAGGCTTTTGAGTGAGTCTGGCTCAGGGGGTTTCTGTTCTGCTGATGCCCGGGCATTGCCTCATCAGTGCTGCGCACGCCATCAAGGGTTTGACAGACATGTGCCTTCTGCAGGAGGAAAGCTGGCCCTTGCCCCGGGTCTTTTCGCTCGGGCCGAGCGAGTCGGGGGCAGCCCTGTGTGGATCCCGGCCAGATCTGAGCGCAAGGCTGACGGGCGGAATTGTGCTTGTAGGAGGCAATGACAGGCTGGTGCCTGAATCACAGGTTCAGTCGTGGTTGCGTGAGCAGTTCGCACACATGGATTGGGGGTGGGCAACCGGAGCAGCCGCCGCCTGGCTGGTAGAGGCCGGCGTGATTACGCAGGGCAAGGTCAGCGTGCCCGAGCAATTGGTCGACCGAGGTGCCGTGTCGCCCTGGCTCAATGTTTCCGGTGACCTGTTCAGCGTGAACGGTGTCTGGACAACCTGTCGTGCGGGGACGGCCATTCAGGATGTTCTGTTGTTCTGGGCCCATCGCTGGATGGGGGCCGATGTGGCACGCGCCCTGGCTCATGGCTGGGTGCAGGAGCGTGTAGGGGGTGCCCCGTCTCATGAGCGCCGACTTCCCGACAAGGTGGCTGAGCGTGAGGCGCCCTTGCTCATAGAGGCCATCAGGCTGATGGAGTCGAACCTTGAGGAGCCTCTCTCGACAGAAGATCTGGCCGGACACCTGAAAATCTCCCGGCGGCAATTGGAGCGCTGGTTCCGCCGTTATCTGGATACCGTCCCGTCACGCTACTACAAGGACATACGTCTGGAAGCCGCGCGCGAACGAGTCCGTGCCGGGGATCTGCCCTTCTCGGAAATTGCCGCTGCCTGCGGTTTCAGTTCTCCGGCTCATTTTGCAACAGCTTATCGAGAGCGTTATGGCTGCACCCCGTCCCAGGATCGTGAGAAGGTCAGTCGGGACAAAATCTGAAAGCGGGTGTCGCATTGCTGAAATGCGTCCGTGTTCAAACCTCCTAGAATGTCTGACATGAATCAGAACCTGTCTTGGGGAGTGAACATGAGTGACCATATCCTGAATCGCGCACTGTTTGATGAAGTCATGGTGCCCAACTATGCGCCGGGCAAGGTGATTCCCGTAAGGGGACAAGGGTCGCGCGTCTGGGATCAGGACAATAATGAATACATTGATCTGGCCGGCGGTATTGCAGTCACCGCATTGGGACATGCGCATCCGGAACTGGTTGACGCGCTGACTGAACAGGCGAAGAAGTTGTGGCACGTCTCCAATGTGCTGGCGACCGAGCCTGCGCTCTCCCTGGCCAGGAAACTCGTCGACCTGACCTTTGCCGAAAAGGTATTCTTTGCCAACTCCGGTGGGGAAGCCAATGAAGCTGCATTCAAGCTGGCCCGGCGATATGCCTGGGAGCATTTCGGGCCGGAGAAGCATGAGATTGTCTCCTGTCTCAGCAGCTTCCATGGCCGTACCCTGTTCACGGTGTCCGTGGGCGGACAGCCCAAGTATCGTGAAGGCTTCGAGCCCGTGCCCGCGGGTATCAGTCATGTTCCGTTCAACGACATTGAAGCACTGGAAGCGGCCATCACCGACAAGACCTGTGCCTTTGTGGTTGAGCCGATTCAGGGAGAAGGGGGAATTACACCGGCTTCGCAAGCTTATCTGGAAAAAGCACGTGAACTCTGCGACAAGCACAATGCCCTGTTGATCTTTGATGAGGTGCAAACCGGGGTGGGCCGGACGGGTCATCTTTACGCCTACATGAAGTATGGCGTGACGCCGGACATTCTCACCACTGCCAAGGCACTTGGTGGCGGGTTCCCCATTGGCGCAATGCTGACCACGACGCACATAGCCGCATCACTCAAGGTCGGTACGCACGGCTCCACCTACGGCGGCAATCCCATGGGCTGTGCAGTCGCTGAAAAAGTGCTGGATATCATCACCCGGGACGGGGTGCTGGAAGGGGTGGAGACACGCCATGAGCGTCTGGTCAGCCACTTGAAGCAAATTAACGCTCGGCACGCGGCGTTCAGGCTGGTGCGTGGGGCAGGGTTGCTCATCGGCGCTGTTGTGGATGAGAAATACGAAGGGCGTGCGAAGGATTTCATGACCGCGGCACTGGATGAGGGGGTGCTGGCTCTGGTAGCAGGCCCGAATGTCGTGCGCTTCGCGCCATCACTGATCATTCCGGAAGCAGATATTGACGAAGCCATGACACGCTTCGAACGCGCCGTGGCACGCGTAGTCAAGGGCTGAGGAGATTCAATATGTATCGTGTACGCCCCGCCCGGCATGATGACGTGCCGGGTATTGAAAGGCTCCTGAGTCAGATGGAGGCCCGGGTCTCCACTCTGCCGGAGGATCGGGATCGACTTGCGGAAAAAATCGAGCTGTCCCAGCGCGCATTCGAGCGGGATCCCTTGGTAGCCGGGCGTGAACGTTTACTGTTCGTGCTCGAAGAAACTGAAAGCGGAGATATTCTGGGCACATCGGGCATCGATCGTAGTGCGGGAAATGGCACGCCTTTCTATAACTATCGCTGTGACGAGCTGATTCATTCCTCGCATCAGCTGGACGTGAACAATACCGTGCCGGTCCTGTACATGACCCACGAGTTGACGGGCCGTTCGCTGTTGTGCTCCCTGACCTTTGACAAGAACCGTGTCGATCAGGCTGGACGGGAGTTATTGTCCCGCGCCCGTTTTCTGTACATGCACCTGAACGCGGACCGGTTTGATCCGCGTGTCATTGTGGAGATCCAGGGCGTGCAGACACCTGACGGGCAGTCGCCCTTCTGGGACAGCCTCGGCAGGCACTTCTTCGGCATGGACTTCCGCGAGGCGGACTACTACTCCCACGTCAAGAGCAAGACCTTCATCGCCGAGCTGATGCCAGCGCATCCCATTTACGTGACCTTGCTCAGTGAGTACGCGCAGGAAGTTATCGGCCAACCGCATCCGGCTGCTGAAGCCAACTGCCAGCTGTTGCACCGTGAAGGGTTCCGGATCGGGAAGTATATCGACATCTTTGACGGTGGCCCGACACTGGAAGCAGAGCTTGCGCAGATCAATACCGTCAAGCGAGCGAAACTCAAGCAGGTCAAGCGTGCCCCGCATACGATGGGCCTCAATTACCTGGTGGGCGTCGCACGGGAGAACAGTTTCGTCGCCACTCTGGCGAAGCTGACGGATGGCATGGGTGATGTGCTGCGCGTGCCCGAGACCTGTGCTGACACCCTGAACGTGTCCGATGGTGACGACGTTGTTCTCAGCCCCCTGTAAGGAGATGCGGAAATGATGATCATTCGACCTGTGCGCCCCGCAGATCTGGAAGGCGTGCTGGCGCTGGCTGAAAGCGCAGGTGTGGGTGTCACGACGCTGCCACCCAATCGTGAACTGCTGGCAAGGAAAATTGAGGTGGCGCGGCAGGCATTCCACCGGGAAGGTGAACCCCGAAGCGCCTACTACATGTTTGCGCTGGAAGATACGGAAACCGGCCGCGTCGCAGGGGTCAGCGCCGTAGATGCCGGAGTAGGCCTGCAGGACGTGTGGTACAACTACCGTCTCAGCAATACCGTGCATGCTTCGGCCGAACTGGGAATTCACCGGCAGATTCCCACGTTGTACTTGTCCAATGACATGACTGGCTGCAGCGAGGTCTGTACGCTCTTTCTGCATGAAGATTATCGCAAGGGTGCAAACGGCCGTTTGCTGTCGCTCTCACGCTTTCTGTTCATGGCAGACTTTCGCGAGATGTTCTCGGAGAAGGTCTTTGCCGAGATGCGCGGTGTGTCAGATGAAAACGGGTTGTCGCCGTTCTGGGAAGGGTTGGGACGCAAGTTCTTTACCGTGGACTTTTCGTACGCTGACTACCTGACGGGGATTGGCAACAAGGCCTTTATCGCCGAGCTCATGCCCAAGCATCCGATTTTTGTGCCCTTTCTGCCGGAGTCCGCTCAATCAGTCATTGGCAAGGTGCATGAGAACACCGGGCCCGCGCTGCACATGCTGCACACCGAAGGCTTCAATTTCAACGGAATGGTGGACATCTTCGACGGAGGTCCGCTGGTTGAAGCCTTTGTGCACAACGTGCGCACCGTTCGGGAAAGTTTCAAACGCTATGCACTGGTGTCGTCGGACAGCAGCACGCCTGCGGCCTGGAACAGCGATGAGCTCTTCATGGTGTCCAACCGCAACTTCGAGGATTTTCGTGTGGCACTGGTGCCGGGCAAGAGCATCAAGATTGATACGGTCACACTGCCTCCCGAGGCGGCGAAGCAACTGAATGTAACCTCTGGCGATACCGTACGACTGGTACGCCTGAAACCGGGGAGAAAAGGCAAGTGAATCTGACAGGTGAACTGAAAATCGGTGGCAGCTGGAGCGCGGGTGAAGGCGCCGAGCTGTCGCGTACCAATCCCGTCACCGGCGAAACCGTCTGGACAGGACGACAGGCGACGCCAGAACAGGTTGATGCAGCAGTCAATGCGGCGCGCGGTGCCTTTCGCCAATGGCGCCGGACTTCCCTGGACGAACGAATCGGGGTGCTCAACCGCTGGGCAGAAGCGCTCAAGTCGCATACCGAGCCACTGGCTGAGCTGATTGGCCGCGAGACCGGCAAGCCTTTGTGGGAGTCGCGCACCGAGGTGGGTGCCATGGTGGGCAAGGTGGCGCTGTCCATACAGGCATATCAGGAGCGGACAGGCTACAAGGAAAGTGATGTGGCAGCGGGGCATGCCATTCTGAGCCACCGGCCTCATGGGGTGGTGGCCGTTTTCGGGCCCTACAACTTTCCCGGACATTTGCCCAACGGTCATATTGTGCCCGCGTTGCTTGCAGGCAATGTCGTCGTATTCAAGCCCAGCGAGCAGACACCCGCAGTGGCCGAGTACATGGTTCGGTTGTGGTCCGAAACCGGTTTGCCCGAGGGCGTGATCAGCCTGGTTCAGGGCGCGCGCGAGACGGGCGTGGCGTTGGCCAATCATCCTGACATCGACGGCTTGTTCTTTACAGGAAGCTCCGCCACAGGGGCGGCTCTTCACAAGGCGTTTGCCGGTCACCCGGAAAAGATTCTTGCGCTTGAAATGGGCGGCAACAATCCGTTGATCGTCGAGCCGGTAAAGAACCTCGACGGTGCCGTGCATCACGTGCTGTTCTCGGCGTTTGTGTCTGCCGGACAACGTTGTACATGCGCCCGGCGCTTGCTGGTGCCGGCGGGTGAAGAAGGCGACGCGCTGGTTCAGGCGGTTGTGGAGGGCGCTCGCAGGCTGAAAGTGGGGGCGTGGAATGCTGATCCGCAGCCTTTTATGGGGGGACTTATCTCCGCACAGGCCGGGCAGGCCATTCTGGATGCCCAGCGCATGCTGCTGGAAAAGGGAGGCAAGCCCCTGCTGGAAGTGGAGGCCCTGGACGGTAATACGGCGCTGCTCACCCCGGGAATCATTGATGTGACCGAGGCACAGAATGTGCCCGACGAGGAATTCTTCGGTCCACTGCTTCAGGTCATTCGTTATCAGACCTTTGAGGAGTCCGTGGAGCGGGCCAATCGAACCCGGTTTGGGCTGGCGGCAGGCCTGATCAGTGATGACCGGTCGAAATTCGACTATTTTGTTGAAGAGATCCGGGCGGGTATCGTCAACTGGAACAAGCCCCTTACAGGGGCCAGCAGTGCAGCGCCTTTCGGAGGCATCGGAGCCAGTGGCAACCACCGGCCGAGTGCCTGGTACGCCGCCGATTATTGTGCCTGGCCCATGGCTTCACTGGTTGCTGAGGTGCCTGAAGCGCCCGCTACACGCTCACCGGGGATGGACGGATGAAAACCTACGAAGTGAATTTTGACGGGCTGGTCGGGCCCACGCATAACTACAGTGGATTGTCATATGGCAATGTGGCCTCCGAGTCGCATGGTCATCAGGCTTCCAATCCGAAGGAAGCGGCCCTGCAGGGTCTGAAGAAAATGAAGGCCCTGCACGACATGGGATTCAAGCAGGGCATTCTGCTCCCGCATGAGCGTCCGGACATGCAAACGCTGCGTGCGCTGGGGTTTGAGGGCAGTGAACGCGAGATGCTGTTGCAGGCGGGCAAGGAGGCACCGGCGATACTGGCGGCCGTGTCCAGTGCTTCCGCCATGTGGACGGCCAACGCCGCGACGGTTTCACCGTCTGCTGATACGCGGGATGGTCGGGTGCACTTTACGCCCGCCAACCTGACCGCCAAGTTTCATCGCTCCATCGAGCATCCCACGACAGGCCGGATACTCAAGGCAATTTTTCGCGATGAAACACACTTTGCACACCATCCCGCATTGCCCGGACAGGGGCATTTCGGTGATGAAGGGGCCGCCAACCACACCCGCTTCTGTGCCGCGTATGGCGAACCGGGGGTTGAGCTGTTCGTTTATGGGCGTTCAGCCTTTGATACCAGCAAGCCGGCACCTAAACGCTATCCGGCACGTCAGACCCTGGAAGCCTGTCAGGCCATTGCTCGCCTGCACGGTCTGAGCGAGGAGCATGTGGTGTATGCCCAGCAGCACCCCGATGTAATCGACCAGGGGGTCTTTCATAATGATGTGATCGCCGTCGGCAACGGAAACGTGCTCTTCTACCATGAGGACGCCTTTCTGGATACCCCAGCTGTCCTCAATGAAATCGAGCAGAAGTTGAAAGGCGCCCTGTTCAAGGCGGTCTGCGTGCCGCGTGAGGCCGTCAGCGTTGAGGATGCCGTTCAGTCCTATCTTTTCAACAGTCAGCTGCTCTGGCTGGAAGACGGTCACATGTTGCTCGTTGTGCCGCATGAATGTGAGGAGAACCCACGCGTCAGGGCCTATCTCGATCAGATCGTCAGCAGCGGAGGACCCATATCCGCTGTGCGCGTCTTCGACCTCAAGCAGAGCATGCGCAACGGGGGAGGTCCGGCGTGTCTGCGCCTGCGGGTTGTGCTTGGTGAGGATCAGTTGGCGGCTGCCGCGCCGGGCGTTTTGATGTGTGACGATCTGTACGAGAAGCTGGTGAGCTGGGTGGAGAAGCACTATCGGGACCACTTGTTGCCACGCGACCTGGCCGACCCCTCCCTGCTGGACGAGTGCCGTACCGCTCTGGATGAGCTGACACAGATTACCGGGCTGGGCTCGGTGTATCCGTTTCAGCTGACTTGAGTGTGCCACTCAGATGCAGGCTTTCCCGGCTGGCATCCGTGACTGCCAGCCGGG
>RFIV01000358.1 GCA_003695085.1 Gammaproteobacteria bacterium | reverse complement strand
GTCTACATTCAGTACCGGGCAGAGCGCTGCGCACACACCAGCAAGGGGGTGGAAGGCTGCTCGCTCTGTCTGGAAGGCTGCCCGGCCGGCGCGCTGCGCAGTGAGAACGGTGGGATTGTGGTGCAGGCGGAGCTATGCCATGGATGCGGGCTGTGTGCGTCCCGCTGTCCGACCGGCGCCATTCGCTATGACTACCCCTCGCTCAATGGCGTGCTCACGGCTTGTCTGGAGGCGCTGCATGCAAGCAGCAATGCGCCGGACCTTACCCTCCGGATTGCCGGTGAAGGCACCGAAGATCTGACCGCTGCAGAAGGCGTTCGGGACCTGGTGCTGCCGTCCGTCGCCAGCTTTGGCCCGGAACTCTGGTTGTCCCTTCTGGCCATGGGCTGGGCACGGGTGGTGCTGGAAACCGGCACTTTGCCGCCTTCCACACAAACCCTGCTGAGAGAACAGATCCGTCACTGGAACAGTCTGCTCGACACGCCCCGCATTCTGGAGGCCCGTGATGCAGGGGAGCTCGCGGGTTCGGCGCCGGCCCGGACGCTGATGGCATTGCCTGAAACCTACCGGACCTGGCCGGGTGACAAGCGTCGCCTGATCAGTCAGTCGCTGGCACGTTTGCTTGAGCGTGGCGAAGACTTCGTGTCGCGCCCGGCGGGCTTTCCTCTGGGCAGGGTAGCCATTCATGCAGAAACCTGCACCCAGTGCCGTGCCTGTGCCCAGGTATGCCCCACGGATGCCCTGGCTGAAACAGAGGACCCGGTGGGATTGCAGTTTACCGCCACCACATGCGCTCAGTGTGGCATTTGTGAGGCGGCCTGTCCGGAGCAGGCCATTCGTCTGGAGCCGGGGCTGGACATGAATCCAGACAGGCGGGACACCCCGCAAACGCTGTTCGAGGTCAACATGGCCCGGTGTACCCGGTGTGGAGCGCCCATCATGGCGGCGGGCGTGATTGAAAGCCTGCGCCGCAAGCTGGGGGATGATGCGGCCGTTAACCTGGAGGTGCTCAAACTTTGCAACGAATGCCGGGTGGATGAGATGTTCGGGTTTCCGGCCCGCGAACCGGATGACTGATGTCAGATGGTCTATACTCAGGGTCAACGTGAAGTTGCCGCGAGCGGTTGAAGTTGGTATAAGTCATTGAACAACAACTATCACAGTCACGCTCGCGTTTGCAGTCAATTCAGGTGGGACAACACACTATGGCGACACTGACCCGAACCGTCGAAAACAAGACCAAGCATCTGGACTATTTCCTGAGCCAGTGCCATCGCCGGCGTTATCCGGCCAAGAGCACCATCATCTATGCGGGGGACAAGAGTGACTCCCTCTTCTACATTATCAAGGGCTCCGTCACCGTCATCATCGAGGATGATGATGGCCGCGAGATGATCATGGCCTATCTCAATGCCGGGGATTTTTTCGGCGAGATGGGGTTGTTTGACAATGTCGATTCACGCAGTGCCTGGGTGAAGGCCAAGTCGGAATGCGAAGTGGCGGAAATCAGCTACACCAAGTTCCGCGAAATAGCCCAGGAAGATCCGCGCATTCTGTACTTCATCGGCGAGCAGATGGCCACGCGCCTGCGGCAGACGACCCGCAAGGTGGGCGATCTGGCGTTTCTGGACGTGACCGGCCGCGTCGCCCGTACCCTGCTGGATCTGTGCAAGGAACCGGATGCCATGACGCATCCGGATGGTATGCAGATCAAGATCACCCGCCAGGAAATCGGCCGCATCGTCGGCTGCTCCCGGGAAATGGTCGGCCGCGTCCTCAAGGCCCTGGAAGAGCAGGGGCTGGTCCAGGTCAAGGGCAAGACCATGGTGGTCTACGGAACCCGCTGAACATGAGAGCCTTTCTGCCAGCCTGTATGCTGGCACTGGCGGTACCCGTGAGTGCCGCCCCCTGTGATCCGGCGGAGCACCGCTGGACGCCCGCCCGCTACTATGATCAGAACGAGTATGTGTTTCACGAGGGGCACTGGTATCGCTCGCAGCATTGGCAGAGTGGGCATGAGCCCTCGGCGGGCTTGAGCTTTCCCTGGGTGGCGGTTGAAGCCGGGCCGGAGGACTGTTCGGTGGACGCGCAGGAACAGTCACCACAAGCTGCGTCCAGCTCTCAGGAAGCGGGCCCACCTGATACGAGTGCGCCTGAAAAGGCCGTGGGGCGGCCGGTTACCGTCACCCCGCTCAAACTGCAGGCGACGCCCGGCGACGCGCAAAAGGCAGCTGGGGCGCAATCCGGTGCGGCAGACAAACCGACCGGAAAAGGTGGCGCGGCGGGCACGCCCGGCAATGAATCTGTGGATATCGGTGCTGTGCGGTACGGCGCTCCGGCCATCGGGCCGGCGGTGGAAGCGCAGGTGAATGTGTCCCGTCCGGCGGCTGAGGCACTTCGCGAACCGGAGCCCGTGGTCTGCTTTGCTGTCCCGGACTGGTCCTACAGCCAAACCTACTATCCGGGTGACAAGGTCGTGTATGAGGGTGTGCTGTTCAGAGCCCGGCGGGATACGCTTGGCGATATTCCGGGCAGCGACCTGCCACCGGCCTGGAACCCGCTCGGCCCCTGCAAGTAACTCCCGCTCACCCACTGACCGCGCCAAGGGGCGCGGCCGGATTCAGCCCTCCGGGAAGAATACGGCTCTGAGCTGTGCGCCGGGGTCTTCAGCGCGCATGAAGGACTCGCCCACCAGAAAGGTGTGCACCTCGTGGCGGAGCATCAGTTCGATATCATCACGCGTGTGAATGCCACTTTCCGTGACAATGATCTTGCCTGCCGGAATATCCGGAATCAATTCGATGGTGGTGTTCAGATCCACATTGAACGTGTGCAGGTCGCGGTTGTTGATGCCCAGCAGGGGGGTATTCAGCGGCAGGGCGGCCTCCATTTCTTTCGCGTTGTGCACTTCGACCAGTACATCCATGCCCAGCTCACGCGCCAGATCGCAGAAGCGGGTCATGGTGTCGCTGTCCAGCGCAGCTGCAATCAGCAGGATGCAGTCGGCTCCGATCATGCGGCTTTCGTAGATCTGGTATTCGGAGACGATGAAGTCCTTGCGCAGCACCGGCAGGTTACAGGCATTGCGGGCGGCGATCAGGTAGCTGTCATCGCCCTGAAAGAAGTCGATATCCGTGAGCACCGACAGGCAGGCGGCTCCGCCGGCTTCATAACTGCGGGCGATGGCGGGCGGGTCGAAGTCTTCCCGGATGATGCCCTTGCTGGGTGATGCCTTCTTGATTTCGGCAATCACAGCCGGCTGTTCATCATGGAGCCGGTCGGCGATGGCGCGCGCAAAGCCGCGTGGCTTGGGGGCGCGTACCAGATTGTCCTTGAGGACGGCCAGGGGCAGGCGCTTTTCACGCGCCGCCACTTCCTCGAACTTGCGGTCGATGATCTTCTTGAGAATCGTGGGTGTATCGGTCATCAGGCGTCATCATCCTGAGCAAAAACACGCGTGAAGCTCGCCAGTTCGCTGATCTTGGCCAGGGCCAGACCACTGCCAATTGCGTCCAGCGCTTGCTCCACCCCTTCTTTCAGTGAATCCGCCAGGTCGGCGGCGTAGATGGCGGCCCCCGCATTCAGGGCGATCAGGTTGCGGGCCTTCACGTTGACAGGTTCCTGGCTGTCGCCCAGTGCCGCCTCGATCAGCCCCAGGCTCTCCTCGGCGCTGCTTACGGACAGGCCCTCCAGACTCGCGCGCTCCAGCCCCACATCTTCCGGTGTCAGGGTGTAGGTGGTGACGTCTCCGTTTTTCAGTTCAGCCACCTGGGTCGGCGCCGCGAGGCTGATTTCATCCAGCCCGTCATCAGCGTGCACGACCAGCACGTGCTCACTGCCCAAGCGCTTGAACACCTGCGCCAGCGGTTCACACAGGGCGGCGTCGAATACGCCCATGACCTGCTTCTTCACGCCTGCCGGATTGGTCATCGGACCGAGGACATTGAAGATCGTGCGGATGCCCATTTCCCGGCGCGGGCCAATGGCATGCTTCATGGCACTGTGATGCGCGGGAGCGAAGAGGAAGCCCACACCCACCTCGTCAATGGCGCGGCCCACCTGTTCCGGTGTCAGGGCCAGGTTCACATCGGCAACTTCCAGCACGTCGGCGCTGCCGGTGGAGCTGGAGACCGAGCGGTTACCGTGCTTGGCCACCTTGCCACCGGCCGCCGCCACGACGAACGCCGCCGCCGTGGACACGTTGAACAGGTTGGCCCCGTCACCGCCCGTGCCGCAGGTATCCACCAGATGCTCGCTTTCCACCTTGACGGGGGTGGCCAGCTCGCGCATCACGGTGGCGGCACCGGTGATCTCTTCGATGGTTTCTCCCTTCATGCGCAAGCCCACGAGAAAGCCGCCGATCTGAGCCGGGGTGGCTTCACCGGTCATGATCTGGCGCATGACGGCGGTCATGTCGTCGATGGAAAGATTCCGGCCCTGTGTCACGAGGCCCAATGCGGTCTTGATGTCCATGCCCTGTCCTGTTTTCTGATTATGAGGGGTGCCCTTTTAGCTCTGATTCTAGCGGAGGGCGACGCATTCGGCTATGCCTGCATTTTCAGGAAGTTGGCCAGCAGGTCGTGCCCGTGCTGTGTCAGGATCGATTCGGGATGAAACTGTACACCCTCGATGGGCAACTCACGGTGGCGCACCCCCATGATTTCCTCCCGCGAGCCGTTCTCGTTCCGGGTCCAGGCGGTGACCTCCAGACAGTCCGGCAAACTGGCCGGATCAATGACCAGCGAGTGATAGCGGGTGGCGATATAGGGCGAAGGCAGCCCGGCGAAGACACCTTCCCCGATGTGGTAGACGGGGGAGGTCTTGCCGTGCATGACCTGCCCGGCCCGGATGATCTTTCCGCCAAACACCTGCCCGATGCTCTGGTGGCCCAGGCAGATGCCGAGGATGGGGATGCGGCCGGCAAAGTGGCGGATGGCGTCCATGGATATGCCGGCTTCATTGGGCGTACAGGGCCCCGGGGAAATGACCAGTCGCTCCGGCTTCAGAGCAGCCAGCGCCTCGACCGTGATTTCGTCGTTGCGGAACACGTGCACATCGGCGCCCAGCTCCTGAAGATACTGCACCACGTTGTAGGTGAAGGAGTCGTAGTTGTCGATCATCGCCAGCATGGCGTTGCTTCTCCGGCCATCCTTTTATGAATGCGCAAGGATACCCTGTTTGGCGCGATGTGACGAGAGTGCCTGCACGGGTGGGCCGGGCCGTTTTTGGCCAAAGTGCGCCCGATATGTTAAGGTGTGCAGATCATTCGGACGGGAGGATCTATGCGTTTTTGGGCCCAAAATGCCCTGAATGCCGTATCTATGACGGCATGTAGCCAAGTTCTTCGTTCCGCGTTTTTCCGCCTGTTGCCGCACTTCCCGTTCCGCTTCCCGGAGCCTCTGGCACCGACCTGACCGTACCCGATCCGATTTCGTCAAGCGCCCGATGCCTCGGGCTCAATGGCGCTGTTTGTGCGGACATCACCTTTCCAACAACAATCACGACACAATGGAGAAAGACACTGTGACACCAATCACGAAACTTACCACCACACTGGCCCTGATGGGCGGACTCTCGGCGGGAACCGCCATGGCGTCTGAATGTGGCTCTGTCACCATCGCCGACATGAACTGGAACTCTGCGACGCTGATTGCCAACGTGGACAAGATCATTCTCAATGAAGGGTATGGCTGTGACGCTGAGCTGGTCCCGGGCGACACCCAGCCGACAGGCGCGTCCATGATGGGCAAGGGTGAACCGGACATTGCCCCGGAGTTCTGGAGCAACTCCATGAAGGAAGCCCTGGAGCGCGGCTACAAGGAAGGCACGCTGGTCAAGGCGGGCAAGACCCTGATTGACGGTGGCGAAGAAGGCTTCTGGGTGCCGAAATACCTGGTCGAACAGTATCCCGAGATGAAAACCATCTCCGGCGTCAAGCAGCACGCCAAGCTGTTCAAGCATCCGGAAGATCCGGACAAGGGAGCCTTTTACGGCTGCCCGGCCGGGTGGAACTGCCAGATTTCCTCCACCAACCTGTTCAAGGCCATGAAGCTGGGTGAAGCAGGCTTCGACTACGTGGACCCGGGTTCAGGTGCGGCTCTGGCCGGTGCGATTGCCAAGGCCTATGAGCGCAAGGCGCCCTGGTTCGGCTACTACTGGGCCCCCACAGCCGTGCTCGGCAAGTATGAAATGGTCAAGGTGGACTTTGAAAGTGGCGTGGATGTCGAGCACTTTCAGAACTGCATTACCCAGGAAGACTGCCTGAATCCGAAGCCCACCATGTATCCGCCCTCGGCTGTGGACACCATTGTGGTGGCCGGATTTGCCAAGCGGGCGCCCGAGGTCATGGCGTACCTGGGCAAGCGGGGATTCGATAACGCCACCATGAACAAGCTGCTGGCATGGATGGAAGAGAACCAGGCGGATGGCGAGATTGCGGCCATGCACTTCCTGGAAACCTATCCTGACATGTGGAAGGCCTGGGTGCCGGCCGAAGTGGCCAGGAAAGTGGAAGACGCGCTCTGAGCGCGTCATTCGGGTAGCAAGAGGTAATGTTTCATGGCTAAAAGCCCCTGGTGGGAGTTTCCGCAGATGGACCGGGCCGATCTCGTGGCCCTGCGCAAGACGCTGGATGAAGCGTATCGCGCATTTTCACGCGAGTACGGCGATGCCATTGAAGGCTTTTTCGACCCGCTGCTGAGTCTGCTGGTCTGGTTCGAAAAAATGCTGTTGGCGGCCCCCTGGTGGGCGGTGCTGGCGGTGATTCTGGCTATCGTCTACATGGCGGCCCGAAGCTGGAAGATGGTGGCGGCTGTTGCCGGTGCCTTTCTGCTCATCGGCTATTTTGGCATGTGGGACAACACCATGCGCACGCTCAGCATGATCACGGTGTGTACGCTCCTGTCGATTGTGCTGGGGATTCCCATCGGCATTGCCATGGCCCGCTCGGACCGGGTGCAGTCGGTCATCACGCCAGTGCTGGACGTGATGCAGACCATGCCCGCGTTCGTGTACCTGATTCCGGTGGTCATGTTGCTGGGTATCGGCAAGATTCCCGGTGTGATCGCCGTGGTGGTCTACGCCATTCCACCGGTGATTCGCCTCACCAACCTCGGTATCCGGCTGGTGGACAAGGAGGTGCTGGAAGCCGCCACGGCCTTTGGCGCCAATGCCCGCCAACGGCTGTTTGGCGTTCAGTTGCCGCTGGCCATGCCGACCATCATGGCCGGCGTGAACCAGACGATCATGATGGCGCTGGCCATGGTGGTGATTGCCTCCATGATCGGTGTCAAGGGACTGGGGCAGCCGGTACTCAAGTCGATTACCAATCAGTACTTCACGCT
>RFIV01000357.1 GCA_003695085.1 Gammaproteobacteria bacterium | reverse complement strand
GCGTCCAACTCTGCCCCAATGCTGAACACGCCCACCACGGTAAAGCGCTTCATGCGTGGGAAGACGCCAGCCGGCGTCACGGAAGCCTTGGGCAGGATCACGGTTACCTTGTCACCGATACGCGCCCCCAGATAGCTGGCGAGAATATCACCCAGCACAATACCGAATTCTCCGGGTTTCAGATCTTCCAGCGAGCCCGCCAGCATATGATGGCCGACAATGGAAACCTGATTCTCATAGGCCGGATCCACACCGTTGAGCATCAGCCCATGCACCTGTCCACGCGCTGTGGCCATGCCCTGTGCCTGTGTGTAGGGCGCAGCTGCCACCACTGAAGGGTGCTCGAGCGCCTTGGCCGCCACCGCTTCCCAGTTCATGAGGGGGCTGCCCTGTTTCTGTATCACGGCATGAGGCACGGTGCCCAGAATCCGCTGACGCAGTTCCCGGTCAAAGCCATTCATGACAGAAAGCACCGTAATGAGTACGAGCACACCCAGGATCAGGCCGATCATGGATGTGAGAGAAATGAACGAAATAAAATGATTATCCCGCTTGGACAGCGTATAACGAAGCCCGATAAAGCACGACAGGGGGCGAAACATGATCCTTTGGGTTCAATCCGTGTAGTCGGTTGGCGAAGCGCTCACTATAATGGATTCAGACCTCCGAACAAAGCACCGGGAAGCCACCTTTGTGAACAGCCCAGCAAATGAACGCCGCCAGTTTTACCGCATCCGGACCGACGCGGTGATACGTGTCACGCCCGACGGCCCGGACGACGGGTCCCCCGTCAGTCATGCCTGGTCGCTCATGCGCCGCAATCTCGCGCAGCTGGACACCGAGTTTTCGCACCTGTCCGGCTTGCTCTATGATCGCGACAACAAGACCGTGCTGGCTGCACTCAAGGTACTCAACCGTAAAATCGAGCTGATGAGCCGGACGCTGGCCATGACCGAGCATGACCTGACGCGCCAGCCCGCCCAGCCTGTGAGCCTGAGTGAAGGCGGCGTATCCTGGCTGTCAGACCGTGCACTGGCTGACGGCGATATTGTGACGCTGGACATGGTGCTGCTGCCGGAGTTCATCGGCTTTCATCTTTCTGCCAAGATTCAGGCATGCGAGCCAGAAGGCAATGCATGGCGCTTGCATGCGCGTTTTGAAAACCTGTCCGAAACGGACCGTCAGTTGCTCGCCCGTATTGTCCTGCAGCATCAACAGCAGGCACGCAGCGATTCGGACTGAAAGACCACAGCCAAGGAAACACTCATGAAACGACTGATATTTACCCTCTGCCTTGCCGCGTCACTGGCACCGGTACACGCCGAAGAAATACGCGTCCCGGTCGGCCAGCAGGGGCAGGCCCATGCCAATACCGACCGCCCCGCTGCAGGCATGAGCATGCAGCAGGTCATCGAAAAGTACGGCCAGCCTCAGAGTGTACGTGGCCCGGTCGGCACGCCGCCCATCGAACGCTGGGACTATCCGGCCTTTGTGGTCGTGTTCGAGGGGAAATACGTGATTCACAGCGTGCTCAAGCGGAAATAACAGAATGACCCAAGCCAACGTGATTCTGCCGGCCGAATGGCACCGGCAAGATGCCGTCATGCTCACCTGGCCCCACCGCAACACGGACTGGGCCGACATGCTGGAAGCGGCAGAGAACAACTTTCGTCAGATTCTGCTGCACATTGGCCGTCACCAGCCGGTCATTGTCGCGTGTGACCCGGCGGTGGACGTCGCCAGCATTGAAACCCTGGCGCACAGCGTGCCTCATCCTGTCTTTGTCTTCAGCGCCGCCAGCAATGACACCTGGGCGCGCGATCATGGCCCGGTTACCGTTTACGCCGGTGGTCAACCAATCCTGCGCGACTTTACCTTCAACGCCTGGGGCGGCAAGTTCGAGTCAACACTGGACAACGCCATCACACGCACGCTGCACCAGCAGGGTGCCTTTGACGGAACCCCTCTGGACACCGTGGATTTTGTGCTCGAAGGCGGTGGGATCGAGTCGGACGGCCAGGGTACCTTGCTGGTTACGTCCGAGTGTCTGCTGGCACCCACTCGCAATCCCGGTCTGGACAAGCGCGGCATCGAATCCGTTCTCGCGGACAAGCTGGGCGCCCAACGTGTGCTCTGGCTGGACCATGGCTACCTGGCCGGCGATGACACCGACAGTCACATCGACACCCTGGCCCGCTTCTGTTCACCCGACACCATTGCCTACGTCGCCTGCGACGACCCGGAAGATGAACATTTTGAAGCACTGGCTGCCATGAAGGCCCAGCTCGAAACCTTTTGCACCGTCGACGGCACCCCGTACAATCTTGTGCCACTGCCCTGGCCCGATGCCTGCTACAGTGAAGACGGAGAGCGACTGCCCGCCACCTACGCCAACTTCCTGGTTATCAACGAAGCCGTGCTGGTCCCCACCTATGGGGTGCCTCAGGATGAAGCGGCGCTGACCATTTTCCGTGAACTGTTTCCGGACAGAGCCATTGAAGCCATCAACTGCCGCACGCTCATCGAGCAGCACGGCAGCCTGCACTGTGTCACGATGCAGATCCCCGAAGGAGTACTCCCTCAATGACCCGAAGTCTCAGCGTTGCAGCGATCCAGCAACACGCCCACGAAGACAAGCAAAGAAGCCTCGACCTGACCGAGCAGCACATACGTGCCGCCGCACAGGAAGGCGCACAGCTGGTCTGCCTCCAGGAGCTGCACGCCACGCACTACTTCTGCCAGACCGAAGACACGGCATGCTTTGACCTGGCCGAGCCGCTGGACGGCCCGACCACGCAGCGCCTGGCCCGCCTCGCGCGCGAGCTTGGAGTCGTGATCGTCGGCTCCATCTTTGAACGCCGGGCGGCCGGCCTGTATCACAATACGGCGGTGGTACTGGAAAAAGATGGTTCGCTGGCCGGCTTCTACCGCAAGATGCATATCCCGGACGACCCCGGTTTTTACGAGAAGTTCTACTTCACCCCCGGCGATGCGGAATCACCGGGCTTTACGCCCATCAAAACCTCTGTCGGTGTTCTGGGCGTACTGGTCTGCTGGGATCAATGGTACCCCGAAGCCGCCCGCCTCATGGCACTCAAGGGGGCGGATCTGCTCATCTACCCGACCGCCATTGGCTGGGATCCGCGTGATGACGAGGCTGAACAAAGCCGCCAGCAAGGTGCCTGGGAAACCATTCAGCGCGGACATGCCGTAGCCAACGGCTTGCCGGTCATTGCCGTGAATCGCGTGGGGCACGAGGCCGATCCGGGCGGCAGCTCCGAAGGCATCCGGTTCTGGGGGCACTCCTTCATCACCGGCCCGCAAGGCGAGATTCTGGCGATGGCGGATGATGAAAGTGACACTGTCCTCTTGCATACACTGGACATCAGCCATTCGGAAGATGTGCGACGCATCTGGCCGTTCCTGCGTGACCGGCGTGTTGACGCCTACCCCCCGATTGCACGCCGGTGGCTCGGTGACGCCGAATGAACAAGGCCCTCAATGCACTGCTCAAGCAGCTCAATACCATTGTGCTGGGCAAGTCCGAGCAGATCAGCCTGGCACTGACCTGTCTGTTCTGCCGGGGACATCTGCTGATTGAAGATCTGCCAGGGATGGGCAAGACCACCCTGTCCCACGCGCTGGCCCAGGTGCTGGGACTGAGCTACAACCGCGTGCAGTTTACCAATGATCTGCTGCCCTCGGATATTCTGGGCGTCAATATCTACGACCGGGAACGGCAAGCCTTCACCTTCCACCCGGGCCCGATATTCGCCAACCTGGTGCTGGCAGACGAGATCAACCGGGCCAGCCCGAAATCCCAGAGCGCCCTGCTTGAAGCCATGGAAGAACGGCAGGTCACGATTGAGGGGACCACGCACGCGCTGGAAGAACCCTTTTTCGTCATTGCAACACAGAACCCGCAAGATCAGGCTGGCACGCACGCACTGCCGGAGTCACAGCTCGACCGCTTCTTCATGCGCATCCATCTGGGCTACCCGCCGGAGGATGCCGAGCGTGCGCTACTGATGGGCAAGAGCCGTCGCGAGGCCATCAGCCGTCTGAAACCGGTCCTGAAACCTGAGCACATCGTGACGCTGCAGCATCAGATCACCCGTGTAACGGTGACGCAACCACTGGTTGACTATGTCCTGCGCCTGCTTCATTACACACGCACGGATGACGACATTCCCAACGGGCTGTCACCCCGTGCCGGGCAGGCCCTCGTTCACGCAGCCAAGGGGTGGGCTTTCCTCCACGATCGCACCCACGTGCTGCCGGAGGATGTCCAGGCTGTATTCCCGGCAGTCGCCGAACACCGCCTGGGCGGGCATGCCCCGCTCGGCAGCGCCCCCCTGTCGCAGCGCGTGCTCAACGCAGTTAACGTGCTGTAATCGCACATAGCTGCGTGCTATGTGTATGATTGGCGCATTCAATGCCTGCTGACGGGCAGGTTGTGGTAAGTTACGCATCATCGAATCAGGAGTTCATGGAATCATCATGTCTGAAAGCAAGCACAGCAAACTGATCATTCTCGGCTCCGGCCCCGCCGGATATACCGCAGCCGTCTACGCTGCCCGTGCCAACCTGGAACCCACGCTGATCACGGGCATGGAAATGGGTGGCCAGCTGACCACCACAACAGACGTGGACAACTGGCCCGGAGACTGGGAAGGCGTACAGGGTCCGGAGCTCATGCAGCGCATGCAAAAGCACGCGGAACGCTTTGAAACCCATATCATTTTTGACCATATCCACACGGTCGACCTGAAAAACCGTCCCTTCACCCTGACCGGCGACCAGGGCACCTACACTTGTGACGCCCTGATCATTGCAACCGGCGCATCCGCCCAGTATCTCGGCCTGCCGTCAGAGGAAGCCTACAAGGGCCGTGGTGTCAGTGCCTGTGCCACCTGTGACGGTTTCTTCTACCGCGGCAAGAAAGTGGCAGTGATCGGCGGCGGCAACACGGCTGTGGAAGAGGCGTTGTACCTGGCCAACATTGCCGAACATGTGACACTGGTACACCGTCGCGATGCGCTGCGTGCCGAGAAGATTCTCCAGAAGAAGCTGTTCGAGCGCGAGGCCGAAGGCAAGATCACCATCGAATGGAATCACGTGCTGGACGAAGTACTCGGCGACGATGCGGGTGTCACCGGTCTGAGACTCAAGCATGCTCAAACCGGCGAAACGAAGGAAATCGACGTACTGGGCGTCTTCATCGCCATCGGCCACAAGCCCAACACGGAGATGTTTGAAGGCCAGCTTGACATGGAAAACGGCTATATCAAGGTCAAGAGCGGCACCGAAGGCAACGCCACCGCCACCAGCGTGCCGGGGGTCTTCGCCGCAGGAGACGTGGCCGATCACGTCTATCGCCAGGCCATCACCTCGGCCGGTGCCGGCTGCATGGCGGCCCTGGATGCCGAACGTTTCCTTGACGGAGAGTAAATACCGCCTTGTCCATCGTCTGGCTGGATGACGACCTCTGGTTTCCGCCCCCGGAGCTGGCCCTTCGTGAGCCCAACGGGTTGCTCTGTGCGGGCGGAGACTTGTCGCTCGAGCGACTCAGACTGGCCTATGGGTCCGGCATCTTTCCCTGGTATGAAGACGGACAGCCCCTTCTCTGGTGGTCACCTGATCCCCGATGCCTGATCGACCGGTCGCATCTGCACGTCTCGCGCAGCCTGAAAAAGTGGCTTCGCAAGCATATCGACGCGCTGGAAATCCGTATCGACACCCAGTTCGAAGATGTCGTCAAGGCCTGCGCCGCCCCCCGGCACTACAGTGATGGCACCTGGATTACCGCCGAGATGCAGAGTGCCTACCTTCAACTGCACCGGGCAGGAATCGCCCATTCGTTCGAGCTCTGGCGAGGCCATCAACTGGTGGGCGGCCTTTACGGTGTATCGCTCGGTCGCAGCTTCTTCGGTGAGTCCATGTTCTCGTCAGAAACCAACGCCTCCAAGCTGGTCTTTGCCTGGATGGTGCTTCAGCTGAGCCAGTGGAGTTTTCTTCAGATTGACTGCCAGCTTCCCAATGCACACCTGATGCGGCTGGGGGCGTTTACCCAACCTCGCGCTCATTTTTTGACTATACTTAAAAAGAGCATCGCGGAACCGGACTGGCACGCGTGGACACCCACACTGGGACTGGAGGCGATCCTGACGCACCATGACCAACCTGAGAACTCTGATATTTTACGCCACGCCTGAGCACGACTGCTCTTACCTGCCCGACCGGCAGGCGGTCACCCTGTTCGTGGATCCCTCCCTGCCCGTCAGCGATACACTGTACACACGCCTGTCACAAATCGGTTTCAGGCGCAGTGGCCAGCACTACTACCGGCCCAAATGTCATAATTGTCAGGCCTGTGTCCCTGTCCGGGTGCCGGTCTGGGATTTCGAGTGGAAGCGCACCCACAGGCGCGTCCTCAAAGCCAACGCTCACCTCACACTCCAGAACCGCCCGGTGGACTTCTACCCGGAACACTTCGACCTGTACTGCCGTTACATCGAAGCACGCCACAGGGATGGCGACATGTACCCGCCTTCACGGGAACAGTACGACAGTTTCCTGCTGGATGCCCGCCCCGGCTCTTTTCTCATGGAGTTCCGTGAACACGATGCTGTGGTGTGCGTCGCCGTCGTCGACCGTCTGCAGGATGGTCTCTCCGCCATTTATACCTTTTTCAGTCCGGATCACCCACGCAACAGCCTGGGCACCCTGGCCATTCTCCACCAGATTCACCAATGCCAGCTGTTCAGCCTGCCCTACCTTTATCTCGGATACTGGATTGAACACAGCCCCAAGATGGCGTACAAGAACCGCTTCACCCCACTGGAATACTACATCAACCAGGAATGGCGCCGGAAAGACTGACCGCCCTTTGCTATTTGGCTCAAAATCAGGCAAAATCTGCGCACTTCAAAATGCCCATCGGGCATTACTCAACAGGTTAGGTTGTTAAGGTCCCTGAATACATGGCGAAAGAAGACGCAATAGAAATGGAAGGCACCGTCATTGAGACGCTGCCAAACACTACCTTCCGCGTGGAACTGGAAAATGGCCACGTGGTCACGGCCCATATCTCCGGAAAGATGCGAAAGCACTATATCCGCATCCTGACGGGCGACAAGGTCAAGGTCGAGCTGACGCCTTATGATCTGAGCAAGGGCCGCATCGTCTACCGCGCACGCTGAGCCGCGGGCAACGCCAAAAAAAAGGGAGCCATTGCTCCCTTTTTGCGTTTACGCGCCTGAGGAACAGCAGATCACCCGGGCGTTGACTCGTCCATCAGGGCCTTGACGGCAGGATCAAAGGTAAACACCAGCTCGCCATCCTGCTCATCCACATGCACGATCCCCCCGTTATCAGCCAGCTCGCCGAAGAGAATATGCTCGGCCAGTGGTTTCTTGATCTTTTCCTGGATCAGCCGTGCCATGGGACGCGCACCCATCTTCTCGTCGTAGCCATGTTCGGCCAGCCATACCTTGGCACTATCCGACACCTCCAGCTGCACGCGCTTCTCATCCAGTTGCGCCTGCAGTTCGGTGAGAAACTTGTCCACCACATGCGAGATGGTGGCCGGTGACAATGCGCTGAACTGAATGATGGCATCCAGACGATTGCGGAACTCGGGTGTGAACACCCGATTGATGACTTCCATGGCATCCGTGGTGTTGTCCTGGCTCTTGAAACCGATGGAGCGCTTGCCCAGCACTTCTGCACCCGCATTGGTCGTCATGACCAGAATCACATGCCGGAAATCCGCCTTGCGGCCATTGTTGTCCGTCAGAGTACCGTGATCCATCACCTGCAACAGCAGGTTGAACACTTCCGGGTGCGCCTTTTCGATTTCGTCCAGCAGCAGCACACAATGCGGGTGCTTGTTGACCGCCTCGGTCAGCAATCCGCCCTGATCAAACCCGACATAGCCCGGCGGCGCGCCAATCAGACGGGACACGGTATGCCGTTCCATGTACTCGGACATGTCGAAGCGTACCAGCTCGATACCCAGAATCTTCGCCAGCTGCCGGGTCACTTCGGTCTTGCCCACCCCGGTCGGCCCGGCAAACAGGAAGGCCCCTTCCGGTTTCTCCGGCGCCTTGAGCCCCGCACGGGACAGCTTGATCGCGGTAGCCAGCGCTTCGATCCCTTCGTTCTGGCCAAACACCACCATCTTGAGGTTGCGCTCCAGATTGCGCAGCTTGTCCTTGTCGGTTGCCGAAACGGTCTTGGCAGGGACCCGGGCAATGGACGCCACGACCTGCTCGATGATGTCCACATCAATCACCTTCGCCCGCTCGCCCTCCGGCTTCAGCCGCTGGCTGGCACCGGCTTCGTCAATGACGTCAATGGCCTTGTCCGGCATATGGCGGTCATTGATGTAGCGATCCGCCAGTTCGGCTGCAGCGCGCAGCGCATCTTCGGTATATTCCACTTCATGATGCGCCTCAAATTGCTTGCGCAACCCCTTGAGAATCTTCCAGGTATCCTCGACGGACGGCTCGACCACATCCACTTTCTGGAAGCGTCGCGCCAGTGCGCTGTCTTTTTCGAAAATTCCGCGAAACTCGGTAAAGGTCGTGGAACCAATACAACGAATTTCACCGGAACTGAGCAGCGGCTTGAGCAGATTGGAGGCATCCATGACACCGCCGGATGCCGAACCGGCGCCGATGATCGTATGAATTTCGTCAATGAACAGGATGGACTTGGGCTGCTTCTTGAGATCCTTGAGCAACGCCTTGAAGCGCTTCTCGAAGTCACCGCGGTACTTGGTGCCTGCCAGCAGCGCCCCCAGATCCAGCGCATAGACTACTGCTTCCTTGATGACGTCCGGCACGTTGCCTTCGACGATCTGCTTGGCCAGACCTTCGGCAATCGCTGTCTTGCCCACACCCGCTTCGCCAACGAGCAACGGGTTGTTCTTGCGGCGGCGGGAGAGAATCTGAATCACCCGCTCCACCTCTTTCTCGCGGCCAATCAGCGGGTCAATGCGCCCCAGGCGCGCCTGCTCGTTCAGATTGGTTGCATAGGACTCCAGCGGCTTGGGCGTGCCGTTATCCTCCATGCTTTCTTCCTGAGATTCGCTTTCCTGCTCGCGCTCCGTATCGTCCCCCACCTTGCTGATGCCGTGGGAGATATAGTTGACCACATCAATACGGGCGATGCTCTGCTTCTTGAGCACGTATACGGCCTGGCTTTCCTGCTCGGAGAAAATCGCCACCAGCACATTGGCACCGGTGACTTCCTTCTTGCCAGAAGACTGCACATGGAAGACCGCACGCTGCAGCACCCGCTGGAACCCCAGAGTAGGCTGGGTTTCACGATCCGGGTCATTGTTTGGAATCAGCGGCGTCGTGGAGTCCACAAACTCCGTCAGCTCGGTTCGCAACTGGTGCAGGTCAGCCCCGCAGGCCGACAAAACGCGAGCGGCGGAATCATTGTCAAGCAATGCGAGCAGCAGGTGCTCCACCGTCATGAATTCATGCCGCTTTTCTCTCGCATTCTTGAATGCTGCATTCAAGGTCAGTTCGAGATCTTTGCTCAGCATTGCTCACCTCTGGCCTATTCGGCTCGCTCAATTTCGCATAACAGGGGGTGTTCGCACTCCGATGCGTACTGGTTCACCTGCATCGCCTTGGTTTCGGCGATGTCCCGGGTATACACCCCGCATACCGCCTTTCCTTGCGTGTGCACCGTCAGCATGACCTGAGTCGCCTGCGGCTCGCTCATGCCGAAGAACTTCATCAACACCTCCACCACGAAGTCCATCGGTGTGTAGTCGTCATTCAACATGACAACCTTGTACAGAGAGGGTTTCTTGACCTGAGGCTTCGACGGGGCAACCTGAATATCGCCCTCATGATCCCCCTCCTCATCATGATGCCCCTGATTCAATATTAGACGAGGACTTTTAAGTTTTCCCATAGCGAACCGGATTAATTTTCGTTTAAGGCCGTAACCCTTTGTTACCCCGCCGTAATTCCGGAATCCGCCGAAAAACCATTTCGACGGAACACACATCACAGTTTATGGATGCAAAAGCGCCGGGTTTCAAGCACTTTTTTACGGGCGGGCGGTACCATTTCTGATCAATGTTCTTATAATACCTTTTTGAAGAGTGTCAAACTACAGGCATTCGGCCGGGCGTCACAAGGTCTGGAAGGCCATCGGCGGAAGTCGTTTGAACCGCTCGGGCAAACAATAATAAAGGGGCTCAGCCCACAACCTTTCGAGACAAGGGAGTCGATCATGCCTCAAGGTAAAGTCAAATGGTTCAACAATGCCAAGGGATACGGTTTCATCATCGCGGACGAAGCCTACCCTGAGCTGGCAAACGAAGACCTGTTCGTCCACTTCTCGTCCATCCAGATGGAAGGGTACAAGACGCTCAAGGCGGGTCAGCGGGTGCAGTTTGAAACTCAGCCATCCGGAAAGGGGCTGCATGCGGTGCAGATTATCCCGCTGGATGATGACGGCAAACCCGCCACCCCGCCCGTCCAGGAAAGCAGGCAGGAAACCGAAACAGAGCAGGAACCCGACAAGGCCCTGCATATCTGATAGCTCCTCGCGCGCAGACTCCCTGAGTCACGCACCAGCCATCAGGCGGGTGCTCCCGTGACTGCTTTGAGGTAGCATGCCCCCTTGTCCGGGGCGGTGCTGCCCCGCGCGTCCGAGGGAGAAGTTCAGGTGTCAACGCTCATCTTGTTCAACAAACCCTTCAGGGTGATGTCACAGTTCAGTGCTGAGGGCGACAAGGAAACGCTGTCCGATTACCTCCGGGTACCCGGCGTGTACCCGGCTGGCAGGCTTGACTACGACTCAGAGGGCCTGCTGGTGCTGACGGATGACGGCCGCCTGCAACACCGTATCAGCCATCCTCGCGCCAAGCTGCCCAAAACCTACTGGGTACAGGTCGAAGGAGACATCTCCGATGAAGCACTCCATACCCTCCAGACCGGGGTCGACCTCAAGGACGGACGCACACTGCCGGCCATCGCACGGCGTCTGACGCCCCCGGACTGGTTGTGGCCCCGTCATCCACCGGTAAGATTTCGCAGGCATATTCCTACCAGCTGGCTGGCTCTGACCTTGAGAGAAGGACGCAACCGGCAGGTCCGACGCATGACCGCAGCAGTGGGGTTCCCGACCCTGAGGCTGATCCGGTATGCTGTAGGAGACTGGACACTGGAGGGCCTGGCACCCGGCACCTATCGTACGCTCGACATTCACCTGCCGGACCGCCGCCCCCGCAAAGCGGAGAGTTCCCGCAGGAGCACAACACATGAACAAAAGATGGACACCGCGCGCCACCGTAGCCGTCGTGGTGGAAAAAGACGGTAAGTTTCTCATGGTGCGTGAACGGTCAGGCGGCCGCGAAGTTTTCAACCAGCCCGCCGGGCATATTGAGAAGGACGAGTCCATTCTGGATGCCGTCCGGCGAGAAGCCCTGGAAGAAACAGCCTGGAAGATCGAGCCGACGGCATTTCTGGGCATGTACATTCTTCATGCGCGCGAGAAAGATGTCACCTACCACCGGTATGCCTTCGTGGGTGAAGCGCACGAGCGGACCAGCCAACCGATTGATGATGACATTCTCGGCACTCACTGGATGACCGCTGATGAACTGCGAGCCCGCAAGAGCGAACTGCGCAGCCCGCTGGTACTCAAGTGCGTGGAGGACTGCCTCGCAGGCAGGCATTTGCCACTTGAGACCATCTACGAGGCCGAGGCCTGATCGACCCCGCCCTGTGCAAGCCATACGCCGGCTGCATGTGGCGCAAACACCCGCTATAATGGCGGGCTTGTTTCCGATGCAGGCAGTGTAGTCAGAAAATGGTCAGCCCGTCCGATACCAAAGTCATCGTCGGCATGTCCGGCGGCGTGGATTCCTCGGTTTCCGCTCTTCTGCTCAAGGAGCAGGGATACCAGGTCGAAGGCCTGTTCATGAAGAACTGGGATGAGGACGATGGCACCGACTACTGCACGGCGATGGAAGATCTGGCCGATGCCCGGAAGGTCGCCGAGGCACTTGATATTCCGCTGCACACCGCCAGTTTTTCTGCTGAATACTGGGACCGCGTGTTCGAGCATTTTCTGGCCGAATACAAGGCCGGCCGTACACCCAATCCGGACATCCTGTGCAACAAGGAAATCAAGTTCAAGGCTTTCCTGGACTATGCGCTGACGCTGGGAGCCGACTACATTGCCACCGGCCATTATGCGCAGCGCCTGGGCAGCGGTGAGGCTACGTGGCTGATCAAGGGCGCTGACCCCGGCAAGGAACAGACCTACTTTCTGCACGCGGTACCCGCGCGCGCCCTGGCACGAACACTTTTCCCGGTTGGCGGCATGCACAAGACAGACGTGCGGGCCATTGCCGAGCGATTTGATCTGGCCACGGCCAGAAAGAAGGACAGTACAGGTATCTGTTTTATCGGCGAACGCAAGTTCACGGAATTTCTGAAAACTTACCTGCCCGCGCAACCCGGCGATATCGTGACGGAAACCGGACAGGTCATCGGTCGGCACAATGGACTCATGTACCACACCATCGGCCAGCGACAAGGTCTGGGCATCGGGGGGCTCAAGGACTTTCCCGAGGCCCCCTGGTATGTAGCCGAAAAGGATCTGGAAAACAATCGCCTGGTCGTGGTGCAGGGATCTGACCACCCGCTGCTCTATCGTCAGACACTCACCGTTTCTCACATCGACTGGATCAACGGCGAGCCGGAAACCTTCCCTCTGGATCTGATGGCCAAGATTCGCTACCGCCAGGCGGATCAGCCCTGCCGGGTGACCCGCATCGAAGACGGGTATGAAATTCGCTTCGACCAACCCCAGCGCGCCGTCACACCCGGCCAGTCTCTGGTGCTGTATGACGGGATTCGCTGCCTTGGCGGCGGTGTCATCGAGCGGGCCGTGGCATGAATCAATTCTCCGATCTCGAGGAACAGGTTATTGCATTGTCAGGTGTCTTCCAGGC
>RFIV01000356.1 GCA_003695085.1 Gammaproteobacteria bacterium | reverse complement strand
TTTACGGGAGCACCCGTACCTGAAGGATGCGATGCCGTGATCATGCAGGAAGTTTGCCGCGAGGAAAACGGCACATTGGTGACGGATGCGCGACCCGAGAAGGGGGAGAACATCCGGCCTCGGGGCCAGGATCTGCACCCGGGTCAGCTCATGCTCCCCGCTGGCCGCGTCGTCCAGCCGCAGGACATGGGTTTGATGGCCTCGGTGGGCCTGGGCGACGTGCGGGTGCGCAAGCGGCTGAAGGTTGCGCTGCTCTCAAGTGGGGATGAGCTGTGCGAACCCGGTGAGCCGTTGGGTGAAGGGCAGATATACAACTCCAACCGCTATACCCTCAAAGGCCTGTTGTCGGCATGGAGATGTGACATCGTCGATCTGGGGGTGATGCCGGATGAGCCTGCGGCCACCGAGTCGGCGCTGTCTGAAGCCGCCGCCCGGGCGGATCTGGTTATCACCTCCGGTGGTGTGTCGGTCGGGGAAGAAGATCATCTCAAGGCCGCGGTTGAAAAGCTGGGTGCCTTGCATCTTTGGCGGCTCGCCATCAAGCCCGGGAAGCCCTTGGCATACGGCCATATTAAAGATGCGGTTTACCTGGGGCTGCCCGGCAACCCGATGGCGGTTTTCGTCACGGCACTGATGGTCGCACGCCCGGTCATTCAAAAAATGACAGGCGCCTTGATTACACCGCCGCAGAGTTTTCCTCTGAAGGCCGTTTTCAGTACACGCAAGGCACAGAAACGCGAGGAGTTCCTGCGTTGCAGGCAGGTGCGCAAAGGCCAGGAATGGATGGCGGAAAAGTACCCGAACCAGAGCTCGGGAGTGCTGTATTCAGCCTCTTGGGGGAATGGGTTCGTGCGTGTCCCTGCAGGCGAGATTGTGCAGGAAGGCGATTGGGTGGATTTCTTGCCCTTCGCATCGCTTTTGTCGCTCTGAAAGGGTTGAACCGGGTGCGGCTCTTTGATAGAGTACGCACCCGCTGACGCGCTTCGCGTCATTCTGAATGTGGGTCTATAGCTCAGTTGGTTAGAGCGCTGCCTTGACATGGCAGAGGTCACTGGTTCGAATCCAGTTAGACCCACCACCTCCTCTTTACCTCTTCCGCCTGAAGAATCCCGACATTGAATTAGTTGGGCTGACTTTCTTTTTGTTCCGTTTCCCACGCATTCTGCAAAACCGTTGATTCTCCCTTGGTGGCGTACAGACCGCCCTAATGTTTTTGGATGTCATCTCCTCCTCTGAGCGTGACAGCTTTACGCTGTGTCCCTCACGTGGTTAAATGACCGCTGGTCAATAACGAGAATAATGTCTATGAAAGCCTTGCGTTGCAAAGAGTTGGGTGGGCCAGAGAAACTGGCGATAGAGGAGGTTGCGTCGGCACCTGCCCGGGGAAACGGTGTACGGATTCGTGTGGCGGCGGCGGGGCTGAATTTTCCCGATACGCTGATTATCCGGGGGCAGTACCAGTTCAGGCCGGGATTGCCGTTCACGCCCGGTGGAGAGGTGGCCGGTGAAGTGCTGGAGGTGGGAGACAAGGTGACGCGCTTTCGTCCGGGGGACCGGGTGATGGGGCTGACCGGAGTGGGTGCCTTTGCCGAAGAGGTCGTCGTGAATGAAACCAACCTCATGCCGGTGCCCGAGGGCATGGATCTGGTTGAAGCAGCTGGATTCCCGATGACTTACGGTACGTCCTGGCATGCACTGGTGCAGCGCGGCCGTCTGAAGGCAGGCCAGCGCTTGCTGGTGCTGGGCGCTGGTGGGGGCGTCGGCCTGGCAGCCGTCAATATCGGTGCGGCGCTGGGTGCCGAGGTCATTGCCGCTGCCAGTTCAGAAACCAAGCTGGACGCCGCACGCAAGGCAGGCGCGACTCATGCCATCAACTACATGGAGGCCCCGCTCAAGGACGCCGTCAAGGCTCTGACCAAGGGGCAGGGGGTTGATGTGGCCTATGACCCGGTCGGGGGCGAGTTGACTGAGCAGGCGTTGCGCTGCATGGCCTGGGAGGGGCGCCTTCTGATCATAGGCTTTGCCAGTGGTACCATCCCTCAGTTGCCCGCCAATTTGCCGCTGCTCAAGGGGTGTGATGTGTGTGGGGTTTACTGGGGGGCCTATACCCTGAAAGATCCGCAAGGCAACCTGCAGAACTTCATTGAGCTGGGCAAAATGCTGGAAGCGGGACGCCTGACGCCGGCGCCCGTTCAACGTTTTGCGATGAGCGATTGGCAGCGGGCGTTTGCCGCGATGGAACACCGCCAGCTTGCGGGTAAAGCCGTCCTCATCCCTGATTGATCCGGTCACGCAGACGCGCCCACTCGCGTAACTGAGGTGAATCGAAGTAGGTCTGGCGCAGTTGCTCAAGTGCCGCCTGCTGATCGGTTGCTGACAGGCCCGGACCGGACGTCTGCCGGATGGCTTCACGGTAACGCGCATAGGCCGCGTCGAACTCGCGTTCCAGTTGCCAGGCGGCAATGGCGGTTTGGCGTTGTGCCGGGGTGTAGCCGGCTTCTGCCAGTTGACGATCCAGTTCGTCGGTATTGTGAGCTGCCTGCATGGCCTCGAGTCCCTGTTCGAGCCGGTTTTCTTCCTGTGCCTGCGCTTGTATACGTGCACGCATCTTGTCAGGCAATTGCGCAAGTGCCACCTGTTTTCGTTGCGCCCGCTCGCTTGTGGAGAGCGCCCTGTCCGACTCTGCCCTGAGGACATCCAGGGTATAGCGGCCATAGGCTTCTTCTTCACCGAAAAAGGCCTGTGCGGTTTCTTCTCCCAGGTAGTCGATGCGCAGCGCCTGCAACGCCTCGAAACTGGTTTCCAGCGCTTGCAGCGCCTCGGACGGTGACTGGCCTGCATTCAAGGGGGCGGCGGGTACAGAATCGGCCGCCCTGAGATAGGCCAGATACGCATCAAGCAGCTGGCGCATATCTTCAGCGGCCCGTTCGCCGCCCAGGCGTCGCGCCTCCTCTTCGAGCCGTAACCGGATATCACTTTCCGGGAGCTCGTGGAGGGCGCTCAGCCAATAGTCCAGCCGGTCACGCAACGCCAGACTTCGCTTCAGCCTGCCTGCCGTATCCAGCTCAAGTTGGCCGTCTTCTGCTGTTCCGGCAAGAGAGGGCGGCCGGAAATCCGTTTCCGACACGCTGGCCTGAACGTGATGACGGGGTCTGCCGACGCGGCTCGCGCTATCGGGTTGGGGCGCTACATGGGGTGCTGAAGAATCAGGTGCCCTGGCATCCGGAGTTTCCCCGGCCTCGACAATGAGTGCCGCTTCAGGGGTGAAGCTATCCGCAACCGAGAGTGCTAGTGCGAGAGTGAGTACCAGGCCCCCACCCACGATGATCCGGTACATCACGCTCCGGTTCATGATCAAAGCCCCATTTGTTTCAGGCGGTTGGCGTGCGCGCGATAGATCGCCGGCACGCTGATGCCCCCGGTCTTGCCGAAGATGTGATTGACTGCATCGAAATGGTTAAGCGGATAGGTGGCCAGCACCCGGCCAAACTTTTGCGAACATACATCAATCAGTCCGTCGTTGGGCAGATTCGTGAACGAACTGGTAAAGCCCAGAAAGGCATCCTCAGCTTCATTGAGCACCCTATTCGGGTTGAAGATGTGATACCACTTGAAATTCGTGGTCGTCGGATCATTGCCGATCCAGGAAAATGCCTTGATGGGATGCCCCCAGAGCCACAAGTCTTCGGAACCCGTACCACAGCCGTCGGGATCAATGCCTTGCCAGTCAAGCAGGGCGTTTTGGCGCCGCATGTCTTCATGGGTGTTCGTGTTGATGGCTGCCAGCGTATTCTGGTCGCACCGGCCCTTGAGCCAGCAGTTCAGATCGTTCGCAGATTTGATGTCCAGCAGGGTGACCAGGTGCCCGACGGTATTGCCCAGCACATTGAGCAGTGCGCCCTGAAGCGTGCCGTCGCGGAAGGCTTCCTGAAAGGTGTCCGCCACGTGTGAACCCTTGTTGGCGCCATGGATACTGGTGATGGAGGCGATTTTTTCCGGAATCATGCGGGCGGCCCAGCGAGCAGTGGGCGCGCCCTGGCTGTGCGCGAAGATATTTACCTTGTACTGCCCCAGAGCGTTGATATAGCGCACCAGTTGATCCGCCCGGTATTCGTTGCTGTTGAGGAAGGCTATACGCGCCGGGAATACGGTTGCGCCCGAGCGCTCCAGTTCATATTCAATCCGGTAGAAGTGCTCGATGGTACCGAGCAGGCTGTCCCAGCCCATGATCCCGTGTACCAGCACGATGGGGTACCGGGTTTGTGTGTAACTGTTGCCGGCGTGCGCCGTTGCCGCAGCGAGCAGCCCCAGAGACAGGGCCAGGATGAGGTTGCGCATGATGAAGTCCTTTGTTGTGTTTGTAATTGGTACATCAGTACACATAATGAATGGTGGCGCGTTTTTTTTCACTCACCCATCCGTGTGAGTCGCCCGTTGCCTTGAAATTTCACCGGTGGCCCCCATTTCTGGGCGATGACTGGAAACAAACCTATCGGAGCAGGTGAATGACCGCAGAGACTCAGAAAGAAACGCTCGGCTTCCAGACGGAAGTCAAACAACTCTTGCACCTGATGATCCACTCGTTGTACAGCAATCGCGATATTTTTCTGCGAGAGCTGGTGTCGAACGCTTCCGATGCGCTGGACAAATTGCGCTTCGAAGCCTTGTCGAAAAACGATCTGTATGAAAACGATGGCGAACTGAAAATCCGGCTCAGCTTTGACAAGGATGCCCGTACCCTGACGGTTGAGGATAACGGAATCGGCATGAACCGGGACGACGTCGTGGCCCATCTCGGCACAATCGCCAAGTCCGGTACGGCAGAGTTTCTGAAGCAGCTTTCAGGAGACAAGCAAAAGGATGCGAATCTCATTGGTCAGTTTGGTGTAGGATTCTACTCCGCCTTCATTGTTGCCGACGAAGTGGAGGTCTATTCGCGCAAGGCCGGGGAGCCCGCTTCGGCAGGCGTACATTGGCAGTCTCGCGGGGAGGGCGAATTTTCGGTAGAGCCGTATGAAAAGGCTGAACGAGGCACTCGTGTTGTGCTTCACCTGAAGCCGGATGCCAGTGAGTACCTGGACGGCTGGAAACTGCGCAGCCTCATCAAGACCTACTCGGATCATATTGCCTTCCCGGTGGAGATGCCCAAGGAGGCGGAAGGCGAGGACGACAAGAAGGAGGCGGGCACCGAGTGGGAAGTCGTGAATGCGGCCAAGGCACTCTGGACCTTGCCGCGCAACGAAATCAAGGAAGAAGAGTACAAGGAGTTCTACAAGCATATTGCGCATGACTGGCAGGATCCGCTGTACAGGTCCCACAACAAGGTTGAGGGCAAGCACGAGTACACCAGCCTTCTGTACATTCCTTCTCACGCGCCCTTTGATCTGTACAACCGTGAAGCGCCGCGTGGACTCAAGCTCTACATCAAACGTGTATTCATCATGGATGATGCCGAGCAGTTCCTGCCGCTGTATCTTCGCTTCGTCAAGGGCGTCCTCGATTCGGCGGATCTGCCACTGAATGTCTCACGTGAAATCCTGCAGGACAGTCAGGCCGTGCGCAGCATCAAGTCGGCGCTGACCAAGCGTGTGCTTGACATGCTGAGCAAGCTGGCGAAGGAAGATGCCGAAAAATATCAGACCTTCTGGAAGACTTTCGGACAGGTGATGAAGGAAGGGCCTGCAGAAGATTACGCCAACCGCGAGAAGATTGCCAAGCTGCTGCGTTTCACGACGACAGTCTCCCAGTCGGCAGATGAAGATCAGAGCCTCGGCGATTACATCAGTCGCATGAAGGAGGGGCAGCAGAAGATCTATTACCTGGTTGGCGAAAGCTGGGAAGCCCTGCGAAACAGCCCGCACCTGGAGGTTTTCCGCAAGAAGGGTGTGGAAGTGCTGCTGCTCCACGGCCGTATTGATGAGTGGCTGATGAGCCATCTGACCGAGTACGACGGCAAGCAGTTTGTGGACATCACAAAGGGTGATCTTGATCTGTCAGGCCTTGAGGACGAGGAAGAGAAAAAGCAGCACGAAGAGCAGGAGAAAGCGGCTGAACCGCTGATCAAGCGCATCAAGGCCGTACTTGAAAACGAAGTGGAGGACGTGCGCGTCACCCATCGCTTGACGGATTCGCCAGCCTGCCTGGTCCTGTCCGAACATGACATGGGCATCCAGATGAAGCGCATCCTGGAAGCCTCGGGGCAGACGCTGCCGGACGCCAAACCCGTATTCGAGATCAACCCGGATCATGCCCTGGTCAAGCGCCTGGAGGCTGAGCAGGATGAAGGGCGCTTCGAGTCCCTGGCGCGTGTATTGTTTGATCAGGCTCGCTTGGCAGGCGGGGAGCACCTGAAAGACCCGGCCGGGTTTGTCAGTCGCCTGAACAACCTCTTGCTGGAGTTGGCAGAACACTGATGTGCAGCAACAAAAAACCCGGAGTTTGAGCTCCGGGTTTTTTTACTGAACGTATGCTTCTTCGGGCCGCTCAGTATTAGCGCCTGGCTGCGCGGCGAACGGCAGATGTCGAAAAGTCGCGCGTGCTCAGGTTCGGGCTGAAGTCGCGAACAGGCTGATCATTGTCCAGGCCATCTACGAAATAGCGACCGTTCTTGAGGTCATAGGTGGTTTCCAGCGTGGTCCAGGGCACCGGCACTTCGTAGTAGTTGATCAGGTGGGCCTCTGAAACGCGCCAGAGTTGGCCGTCCTCATCATACTCCTCGGAAAGAACCATCTGCCAACTGTCTTCGTCAAAGTACATGCGGCGGGTGTGGTACAGGTGATCCAGTCCCTCCCGCAACTTGCCTTCCACCACCCAGACACGGTGCAGCTCGTAGCG
>RFIV01000355.1 GCA_003695085.1 Gammaproteobacteria bacterium | reverse complement strand
TCCAACAGGATATGAGAACACCGCGTTGACAGTAAAATAGTGGTCGAGACTCAGTTTCAGCTCATCCACGGTCAATGAGGCGGGCCCGAACGACACATCCAGCTCATCCTTTCCGCCGTCGGCTCCAAACCTGGCTTCCAACGCAAAGTGCCGGGTGACATACCCTTTCCAGAATAGCTCGAAAACCTTGGGAGACGACTCCAGCTTGACGTCAGTGCCGAGGTACTGCCCTTTCAACTCATAGTTCGTGACGCCATACCCCAATCCAATATGGCCTTGCCCCATGAAATCAGTTTTTTCTTCCGCCTGAACTGAACTGAAAGCACATACCGAAATCACTCCGGCCAGCATCCATTTTTTCATCAACTGCTCCTTAATCCCATAAAAAAACCCCCTGAACGGGGGTCGGCATTGTTTCAGAGCAAAGCGTTAGTGTTCAATCACTTACACTACAATCGAACTTCAATTCCCTGCGCCTGCATGAAGGCCTTGGCCTCGGGAATGGTGTATTCACCAAAGTGAAAGATGCTGGCAGCGAGTACGGCATCCGCTCCGCCTTGCAGTACGCCATCCGCCAGATGCTGAAGGTTGCCGACACCGCCGGAAGCGATCACGGGCACCGGCACCGCATCACTGATGGCGCGAGTCAGCTTCAGGTCAAATCCGTTCTTGGTACCGTCGCGGTCCATGCTGGTGAGCAGAATTTCTCCTGCCCCAAAGCCGACCATGCGACGCGCCCACTCCACAGCATCCAGTCCAGTCGGCTTGCGTCCGCCATGGGTGAAGATCTCCCAGCGCGGCGTCTCGCCTTCGGCGCTGACCTGCTTGGCATCTATGGCTACCACGATGCATTGGCTTCCAAAACGCTCGGCGGCCTCGCCCACAAACTCGGGATTGAACACGGCGGCAGTATTGATGCTGACCTTGTCGGCCCCGGCATTGAGCAGGTTGCGAATATCCTCCAGCTTGCGCACCCCACCGCCTACGGTCAGGGGGATGAACACCTCGCTGGCCATGCGCTCGACCGTATGATAGGTCGTGTCGCGGTCCTCGTGGCTGGCGGTAATATCAAGAAAGGTGATTTCGTCAGCACCCTGCTCATCATAGCGGCGCGCCACCTCCACCGGATCGCCCGCATCCCGGATGTCCACAAACTGAACACCCTTGACGACCCGCCCCTGGTCCACGTCGAGGCACGGAATGATACGTTTGGCCAGCCCCATCAGTCTGCCTCCGGGGCGTTTTCGTCACACCAGCGCTGGGCTTCGGCCACATCCAATGTGCCCTCATAAATGGCACGTCCGGTGATGGCGCCAATGATGCCCGCATCCGCCACCGCTGCCAGGGCACGGATATCATCCATGTTGGTCACCCCTCCCGACGCAATGACCGGCATGCCGGACTCACGTGCCAGTTCGGCGGTAGCGGCCACGTTCACGCCCTGCATCATGCCATCCCGGCTGATATCGGTATACACAATCGCCGAAACGCCCGCGTCACGAAATTCACGTGCCAGATCGGTAGCCAGCACCTCACTGACTTCGGCCCAGCCCTCGGTGGCGACGCGACCATTCTTCGCATCGATCCCGACGATCACGTGCCCGGGAAAGGCCTTGCAGGCTTCTTCCACAAAGGCCGGGTTCTTCACGGCGAGCGTGCCGATGATCACCCACTCCACGCCGGCCTTGAGATAGTATTCAATGGTATCCAGCGAACGGATACCGCCACCAATCTGAATCGGCAGGTCCGGATACGCACGCGCAATGTCCGTGACCACCTCTCCGTTGACAGGCTCGCCGGCAAAGGCGCCATTCAGGTCCACCAGATGCAGGCGCCGTGCACCGGCCTGCACCCAGCGTTCAGCCATCTTAACCGGGTTGGCGGAAAAGACCGTGGATTCATCCATGCGGCCTTGCTTGAGGCGCACACAGGCACCGTCTTTGAGATCAATTGCGGGAATAATAAGCATGATGTTCTGCCTGCGTTGTTATCAGGGTGTCCAGTTGGCAAAATTGGCCAGCAGCTGAAGCCCGGCGTGCTGGCTCTTCTCGGGATGAAACTGCGTGGCGAAAATGTTGTCCCGGGCGACGGCTGCAGCCAGCTCAACGCCATACTCAGTACGCCCGACGCATTCCGGAGCGCTGGCCGGCACATAGAAGCTGTGCACGAAGTAGAAACGGGTCAGGTTCTCTATGTTCGCCCACATCGGATGATGAGTCGTTTGAGCAACCTGATTCCAGCCCATATGCGGGACCTTCAGACGCGTGCCTTCAGCATCCGTCAGCGGCTCCCCAAAAAATCTGACGGGGTCGTCAAACAGGTTGATGCATGCCACCCCCCCGTTTTCCTCACTCTCGCGCATCAGTGCCTGCATGCCCACACAGATACCCAGCATGGGCCGACCGGATGCCACAACGTCCCTGACCAGCTCATCGAATCCGAGCCGACGGATTTCTGCCATGCAGTCCCGGATAGCGCCGACTCCCGGGAATACCACGCGATCTGCCTTGCGCACCACGTCCGGGTCGGCCGTCACCACCACGCGTGCGCCGGGCGCCGCATGCTCAAGGGCCTTGGACACCGAATGCAGGTTGCCCATACCGTAGTCAACGACTGCAATGCGATTCACATCCGGCTCCTCACAATGATCCCTTGGTGGACGGCGTGATACCTGCCATGCGCGGATCAGGTGTCAGCGCCATGCGCAGGGCGCGGCCCAGCGCCTTGAAGATGGTTTCCGCCTGGTGGTGCGCGTTGCGTCCCTTGAGGTTGTCAATGTGCAGCGTAATCTGCGCGTGGTTCACCAACCCCTGGAAGAATTCGTAGAACAAGTCCACGTCAAAGGTACCGATCATGGCACGCGAGAACGTGACATTCATGTCCAGGCCGGGACGACCGGAGAAATCCACCACCACGCGGGACAGTGCTTCATCCAGCGGTACGTAGGCATGGCCATACCGGGTAATTCCCTTCTTGTCACCAACAGCCCGGGCGATAGCCTGCCCCAGGGTGATGCCCACATCTTCAACCGTATGATGTGCATCAATATGAAGATCCCCTTCAGCCTTCAGCGTGATGTCAATCAGACCGTGACGACACACCTGATCGAGCATGTGCTCAAGAAAGGGAACCCCGGTCTCCAGATCAGACTGCCCGGTACCGTCCAGATTGATCTGACAGCGAATCCGTGTTTCCAGGGTGTTGCGGGTAATATCGGCCTTGCGATCAGCCATGCATGCCTCCAGCGGTGCGGGAAAGGCGCAATTATAGCCTTATCCCGCAAGAGGCAGAAGGGTCAGCCGTTGAAAGCCTTCTTCAGATTCTCGACATAGGTATCCACGAGGGCATTAAATTCATGCTTCACCACGGGGCTGACAGCCAGTTTCAGCAACCCGGGCAGTGGCAGGGAAAGTTCGCCCATGGTGTGAAATTTCAGTTTGGTGCCCCCCTGACCGTTGCCTTCGATGGTCCATTCACCTTCCACGGAGCCGTTGCCTTCGCCCTTCACGGGTGTCCAGGTGATTTTCCGGGTCGCAGGGTCCGATACGTACTTGCAGGCATAGATGGTCTGAATGGCATGCTTGTCCACGCCAATCTTTTTCATCTCCCAGCGAAAGCAGTTATCCCCGAGATCGACGAGCTGATCGACTTTGGGAAAGTAGGAGGCCGAACGCGGTACGTCGGCAAGCACCTCAAAAACTTCATCGGGCCCGGCATTGACTTCAAAATTTCGGGTGATTTCGATACTGATGGTGATGGCCACGTTGTGTATTCTCCTTGTTATCGCACAGGTTGACCGTGCCTTGTTTTTTCGCCATGGTACCTGCTTGCGCGCAAGCGTGGCAATCCCTCAGCCGATTCACGAGCCCGAATGACCTCATCCCACAACGAATTTGCTCATAGCGTGCTTCAATGGTTCGATCGTCACGGCCGCCATGACCTGCCGTGGCAGCATCCACGCACCCCCTACCGCGTCTGGGTGTCCGAGATCATGCTGCAACAGACTCAGGTGGCCACCGTTATCCCCTACTTCGAGCGCTTCATGACCGCCTTTCCAACACTGGAAGCGCTGGCGGATGCGACCGAAGATGAAGTCCTGGCCCTGTGGGCGGGGCTGGGCTATTACGCCCGCGGACGCAACCTCAGACGGGCAGCAGTGCAACTGGTTGAAGAAGGTCGTCGCACGCTCCCCGATACACTGGACGGCCTCATGGCCCTGCCCGGGATCGGCCGATCGACGGCCGGCGCCATTCTGAGCATGGGGTTTGGCATTCGCGCCCCCATTCTGGATGGGAACGTCAAACGTGTGCTGTGTCGGCATGAAGCGATCGAAGGCTGGCCGGGCGAGCGCCGGGTGGAGCAGCAGCTTTGGGAGCTGTCCGAGTCCCTGACGCCCCGTGACCGGGTCGACGACTACACCCAGGCCATCATGGATCTCGGCGCCACGGTGTGCACACGCAGTCGACCCGCCTGCGACCTGTGCCCGCTGCGGGCTACCTGCCAGGCCCGCCAGAAAGGCCTCGAGACGGTTCTGCCGCATCCACGCCCCCGCAGAACCCTTCCGGAACGGCACGCCACTGCACTGATCCTTTTGGATGCAGAAGGCAGATGTCTGATGGAAAAGCGCCCGTCGCCCGGTATCTGGGGCGGTCTCTGGTGCCCGCCGATATCTGGCTGGGAT
>RFIV01000354.1 GCA_003695085.1 Gammaproteobacteria bacterium | reverse complement strand
GTGGCAATGGCCACCGCCTCGCCCACATAGTCCTGACTCAGGCGTCGTCCGAAACCCCCTCCGATCCAGGTCGTGTGGATGTCGATGGCGTCCGCACTCAGGCCCGACTCGCGGATCGCCACCGCCCGGGCCACGTCCGGCCCCTGTGTCGGTGCCCACACATCCAGCTTGCAGTCGCGAAGCCCGGCCCTGCAGTTCTGTGGCGCCAGCGTGGCGTGCGCCAGAAACGGCGCCCGGTATTCGAACGTCCGGGCGGCCTCTGACTTGTTCAGAACGCGCTCGGCATGGCCATCATCCCTTGCGGCATCCCCGGATTCTGACAGGGCGGTTTCATACTGCCGCCACACGGCTTCTGTCGTCAGCGCCGGCTGACCGCCTTCCCAGTCAATCTTCAGCGCAGCCTGCGCCTTGCGGGCCTGCCAATAGCGCTCGGCCACCACGGCAACGCCACGGGGAATGGTCACCACATCCAGTACACCGGGCATGGCCTTGGCCTGAGTAGCGTCCACATGCCGGACCCGTGCCCCGAAAACTGGCGGACGGGTCACTACCGCATATACCATGCCGGGCAAATCCACATCGATGCCATAGCCCGCCTGACCGAAGACCTTCGGTGTCTTGTCCCGCCGGGCGTTATGCCTGCCGATCCAGCGCCATTCACTTAGCGGCTTCAGCGGTACCGTATCCGGCACCGGCAACCGCGCGGCAAGTTCCACCAGATCACCCAACGCCAAGGTGCGGCCGTTGACGTGGCAACCGTCCTCATCCAGACGCACCTCATCCACGGAAACGTTCGCCACCCGCGCCGCCGCCTGGCGCAACATCAGGGCACACATGGCCCCGGCCTCACGGATCCGTTGCCAGCTTGTGGCCATGCTGGTACTGCCGCCGGTCAGCTGCAGGCCGTAATCCGGCTGCTTGTAATCCGGATGCACCGGCGCAAAGACCACGTCAACCGATTCCGGAGGGCGGTTCATTTCCTCTCCGACCAACGTGGACAGGCCGGTCATGGTACCCTGCCCCATTTCCACACGATCCAGAGTGAGGATCACGCGGCTCTCCGGCGTGACCTCCACCCAGGCATTGGGACGCAAACTTTCCGGATCCTGCCCCTCCGGCAAGGTGGCACACCCCGGCAAGGTGAAGGCCACCATCAGGCCACCGGTGGTGCCTGCCGAAACTTTCAGAAACGTACGACGCGACAACGTTGTATCACCCATGGCTGGCCACCTCCTTGTCCGCCTGTGGCCTCCACTGCCCGACCGCCCGGGTAGCGGCCTTGCGGATCGCCTGATGAATCCGGGGGTACGTGCCGCAGCGGCAGAGATTACCCGCCATGGCCGCGCGTATGGCATCATCATCCGGCTCGGGATTGGCGGCCAGCAATGCGACCGCACTCATGATCTGGCCGGACTGGCAATACCCGCACTGCGGCACATTGAGCTCCAGCCACGCCTGCTGAACGGGATGCGGCTGCTCCGGCGAACCGATGCCTTCGATGGTCGTGATCTGACGCCCCGCCACATCGCCTACCAGCGTACTGCACGAGCGGATGGGCTGACCGTCCAGATGCACGGTGCAGGCGCCGCACAATCCCCGGCCGCAGCCAAATTTGGTGCCCTTGAGCCCGATGGAATCGCGAATGACCCAGAGAAGTGGTGTATCAGGAGAGTCCGTGACGGTGTGCTCCTGCCCGTTTATGGTTATTTTCATGGCAGTATCCTTTTTGAGGCGTGTCCCGCCATGGTATGTGACCGTTGGTCAGTTGTCCATGGTGCGGTCAGTGTGCTCAAACATGAACGTCCCAGGGGTGCTAGCCATTTTCAAGCATGTACTGGCAAAGCTCACGCTCCTGCCGCATGACATGAAGGACAAGCACCCGATCACCATCTTCACGGTAAAAGATACGACAGGGCGCTACCACAACTTCCCGGTACACCGTGTCCGGGAATTCAGGCGGGATTCGCCCGGATGTTGGAAAGTCCTTGAGATAATCCGCCCTACCGAAAACTTCGGCAACCAGTCTGCGGGCGGCCAAGGGGTTGTCCAGGGCAATATACTCGGCGATCTCGTTTAATTCCTGAAGCACTGTTTCGGTCCAGGTTACGTCAGCCACTTGCTCATTTTCTCCCTGGCCTCTGTATTGCTGAACGTTCTGCCTTCGAGCACCGCACGTTCGCCACGCGCGATCCCCTCAATCAGTTCTAGACGGCGTTGCATGAATTTATAGTCCTGTACATCGACCAAATACGCCGATGGCTTGCCGTGCTCCGTGATCAGGACCGGTTCTTTGCTCTGGCGAAGGTCTGCCAGAATTTTGGTCGCCTGACGCTTCAGGTTTGTAACCAGTTCAACTTTCATGAGGCCCCTGAACAGCATTCAAGTATCACTGTAGTATCACTTCAGACATGAAACAAGCGGCGATCTTGCCGGGGTATTCGATCCGGGTACCGCCGGGCAGTTGCAGGGCCTGGGGGGCGGTTCCAGAGGCAGGGGCCGTACAGGAGGGTGCCCTCGCCTTCGATGCGAATACTGTCCGGCTGGCCGTGGGCGGTCCAGGTGTATTCGGTGACGCGGCTGGCCGGCTCCGAAAGAAAACAAGCCTCATTATTAAAGAGCAGTTATGACGTTAGTATTTGCCAGTCGACGTGAGTTGCCTGGATGACGCCCAATATTTCGGAGGGCTGATACAGAATATTGAATACCATCCCGGAACACAGCCGTATTATCACAGATTCGGAGCGTTTTCAGAGG
>RFIV01000353.1 GCA_003695085.1 Gammaproteobacteria bacterium | reverse complement strand
GGCCAGGAGTGTTTTGCCCGTCCCCGGCGGACCGAAGAACAGAAGGTGGTGGCCTCCGGCTGCGGCAATCTCCAGTGCCCGCCGCGCCGCATACTGCCCCTTCCCGTCTGCCAGGTCGGGAGCGGCAGTATGGTTCAGGCTGTCCGGCAGGCTGAGCGTCGCAGGCTCCAGCACGGCTTCGCCCGACAGGTGTGCGGCCGCTTGCCGCAAATCCTGCACCGCATAGGCTTCCAGATCATCCACAATTGCCACTTCGGACAGCGCGCGCAAGGGCAGCACGACCTTGCGTCCGATGCGCTGTGCCTGCAATACCGCCGGCAACAGCCCGCGTACCGGGCGCACCGCGCCGCTCAGCGCCAGCTCTCCGTAGATTTCATACTTGCGCGTATCCGGGCAGGCCAGCTGGCCGCTGGCAATCAGGATCCCCAGTGCAATGGCCAGGTCATAGCGCCCGCCTTCCTTGGGCAAGTCCGCCGGGGCCAGATTGACCGTGATACGGCGCGCCGGAAACTCGTACCCGGCATTGAGCAGGGCACTGCGCACCCGGTCCTTGCTCTCGCGCACGGCTGTTTCGGCCATGCCAACAATGTTGAAGGCGGGCAGCCCGTTGGCCAGGTGTGTTTCGACGGCCACCAGCGGGGCCTGCAAGCCCTGGGTGGCGCGAGCGTAGAGAATGGCGAGTGACATGAGGCCTCCTTGTCCATGCAGTCATCCATGATGCCCCGTGCAGGGCGATTGATAAGCCTGTGAAGACTCAGCGGTCAGCCAGTTGACGCTCCAGTTCGGCGACCCGGGCTTCCAGCTGATCCAGCTTCTCGCGCGTCCGACGCAGTACTTCGGTCTGGATCTCGAAGTCTTCCCGTGTCACCAGGTCCAGCTTGTTGATGACACTGAGTACGGCAGCTCTGGCCTGACGCTGCAGATCTTCCTGAGCGCTGCGGGCCAGCTCGGGCATGAGCCCGCCAAAATGTTGATGCAGTGACGAAAACAGATCGTTCGGTGTCATGATCGCTGTTCCGGTTGATAGGCACGAAAGCGCATTCTACCAGAATCCCGCTCAAACAGCAGTGCCCGATACGCTTTCCGAAGACCGGTCACACCGCCGCAGGATGACGCACCTGTCTGGCGCACCAGAATGGACGCCGGACGGTTTGAGTGCGCTATAATAGTGCACATCCGCATACCACAGGACAACAGATATAGCCTAACTCACTGTAAATCAACACTAAAACGGAGTTGGCACAGCCTTCGCTCCACTGTGCACAGATTCCGCACACAGGTCACCGCCTGTTGTGCACAGAAGGAATCGGAGGCTCAAACGCTCCAAGACTGACCAAAACCAGGAGAACCTATATGAAACTCGTCACAGCGGTCATCAAGCCCTTCAAGCTCGACGACGTGCGCGAAGCACTGTCGGAGATCGGGGTTCAGGGTGTCACCGTCACGGAAGTCAAGGGATTCGGTCGCCAGAAAGGCCATACCGAGCTTTACCGTGGCGCGGAATACGTCGTGGATTTTCTGCCGAAAGTGAAAGTGGAAGTCGCCATTGGTGACGCACTGCTCGATCAGGTGGTGGAATCCATCATGAAAGCGGCCAACACCGGCAAGATCGGCGACGGCAAGATCTTCGTTCAGAACCTCGAGCAGGTCATCCGGATTCGTACCGGCGAGACCGGCGAAGACGCGATCTGATCACTCTTTAGTTTATTTATCCAGACAAGCCTGGTGCGGAGGGCTTTTTCATGGAAAACTCAGTTTTTCACCTGCAGTATGCAATTGATACGTTCTATTTTCTTGTGTGTGGCGCACTGGTCATGTGGATGGCCGCCGGATTCGCCATGCTCGAAGCGGGCCTGGTGCGTGGCAAGAACACCACCGAGATCCTGACCAAAAACGTGGCGCTCTATGCCATTGCCTGCCTCATGTATCTGATCAGCGGTTACGCGATCATGTACGGCGGCGAATACTTCCTCTCCGGCATCGCCAATGTCGACACTACCGAGACCCTGAAGGCCTTTGCCGAGCGTGAAGATGGCATCGAGGGCGGCGCGATCTACTCGGGTGCATCCGACTTCTTCTTCCAGGTCGTGTTCGTGGCCACAGCCATGTCCATCGTCTCCGGTGCCGTGGCCGAGCGCATGAAGCTCTGGGCCTTCCTGGCCTTTGCCGTGGTCATGACCGGTTTCATCTACCCGATGGAAGGCTCCTGGACCTGGGGTGGCAACGCTGTATTCGGCCTGTATGAGCTGAACTTTGTCGACTTTGCAGGATCCGGTATTGTGCACATGGCCGGTGCGGCCGCCGCCCTGGCAGGCGTCCTGCTGCTGGGTGCGCGCAAGGGCAAGTATGGCCCGAACGGGCAGATCAACGCCATTCCCGGTGCCAACCTGCCGCTGGCAACCCTGGGAACCCTCATCCTGTGGATGGGCTGGTTCGGCTTCAACGGCGGCTCCGTGCTCAAGCTGGGCGACATTGCCAGCGCCAACAGCGTGGCCATGGTCTTCCTGAACACCAACACGGCCGCTGCCGGTGGCGCCGTCGCCGCCCTGATTGCTGCTCGCCTGATGTTCGGCAAGGCGGATCTGACCATGCTGCTCAACGGCGCACTGGCAGGCCTGGTGGTCATCACCGCTGAACCGTCCACCCCGACAGCGCTGCAAGCCACCCTGTGGGGCGCTCTGGGCGGCGTGCTGGTGGTCTTCTCCATCCTGACCCTGGACAAGCTGAAGATCGATGATCCGGTGGGTGCGATCTCGGTACACGGCGTGTGTGGCCTGCTCGGCCTGATGCTGGTCCCGGTCACCAACGGTGATGCCACCTTCGGCGGCCAGATCGTCGGCGCCCTGACCATCTTCGTGTGGGTCTTCGGCACCAGCTTCATCGTCTGGAGCATCCTCAAGGCGGTCATGGGCATCCGCGTCTCCGAAGAAGAGGAGTACGAAGGTGTGGACCTGGCCGAATGCGGCATGGAAGCCTATCCGGAATTCGCCGGAAAGTAAGCGGGCCCATCACCATCCATATCGGGGCATCCACGGATGCCCCTTTTTGTTGCCCGCGTTTCGGTTTGAACGCACTGCCGTGCAGTGCCGGACTCCCGTATACTTCACCCTGCCAGACACGGAGCCCGCATGATTCAGGACCTTTTCGGCATACTTGCCGCCATACTGACTACCGTTTCCTTTCTGCCCCAGGTCATTCATACCCTGCGCACCCGGGATACCCGAAGCCTGTCTCTGGGCATGTATGCAATTTTCACCGCGGGCGTGGCATGCTGGCTGGTGTACGGCATTCTGCTCGGTGCCTGGCCGATCATTGTCGCCAACCTGGTCACGTTGCTGCTGGCCGGGAGTGTGCTCGTCATGAAGATCCGTCACGGCTGACCGTTCCGGGTTCTACGGGTGAGTGAGTCAGGCAAGTCGTCGGGATTTTAAAACAGGGGTATCAATGCAGAATCAGAAGATCCCCCTCTCCCCGGCCCAGTAAAGCTGACGAGACATGCGGGGCTTCGCCCTGGCCGGGGTAGAGG
>RFIV01000352.1 GCA_003695085.1 Gammaproteobacteria bacterium | reverse complement strand
GCGGCAGCGGCGGCCGTTGCCGCCTGGGTTTTGATAAAGTCACGTCTGTTCAGTTTCATGGTTTCTCTCCTGATCGACCGCGCGGTCAAGCATCACAAAAGTGGTACACCAGCGAGGTGGAGACGACACCGCTGATGCGTTCAATCTGATCAATCGCCTTGATAGGCGGCTCACCCGGTAGCTGCTCCAACGTCACCACGAGCTTTCCGGCAGGGTCCTCGGCATGGATCTCTGCGCCCCGGAGCGCACAAATCGACTGGCGAACGGGGCCGATCTGGTCCGGCACACACCGCACCACCAGCCCGAGAATATTCAGCGGCGGCTCTTGCACCTGCTCCGCCTGGATGACCTGGGCACTCATATTAGCCAACGACCTCCTGAGTTACGGGTTTCAAAACGATGGCCCGAACCGGACAGGGCGCCACGCAGGCTCCGCAACCGGTACACGCCGTCAAATTCAGTTCGGGTTCAAATCGCCCGCCGGGGCGGGGACGAAAGACAATGGCTTCAGCCTCACACTGATCACCACAAATCCGGCACTCCACGCCTTTTTGGGCAATGCAGGCCTCACTCAGAACAGGACGGGCGGGCTGAACAGAGGCCTGAGCCAGATCCAGCGCGTGTGTGGTGCATGCTTGTACGCACACCTCACAGAATGTGCACTCGCCCCTGGAAGCATCGAACTCGGGGAAGCCCCCGTCACCCTTTATAAGTACCTGGGCCTCACACATCCGAATACAGTCCCCGCACCGTGTACAGGCACTGACAAACGCCTCCTCCGCCAATGCCCAGGGTGGACGGACGGCAGGTTGGCGCCTGCGTGTAAAGAGTTGTCTGCGAGTGAGTGACTGCACGGCTGGCCTCGGTTTCTGCCCGTCAGCATGACAATTTCTTCATGCACTGGAGACAGACTAGGCCTCACACTCGTAGTAAACCCTGACCCAGATCAAGTCGACCCCAAAACATCCCCATGGTGTATAGGGATATACCTCTTAGGGTGTAGGTGTTCACAGACAAAACTGCCAGCATCCGCGCATCGAAACCCGGATGGGTGGGTGGCCGGGCAGGAATGCCGGCCTCAGGACTCTCCCAACAGACGCCCAAAATAATCGGCAAAGGCTTCGGCGTTGCCGGCGCGCTCGCGGGCGGCTTCCGTCTCTGGCACCAACTCCGGGAACAACCGGCTCATGACATCCCGCGCGAGGTTCAGTGGTTCCGGGAACGGGGCCAGAGTCTCCCGCATCCGGCTCGCCTCGGCGGGCAGGGAGGCCAGTTGCTGGACGCCCTGGGCGGGAAGGTAGCGTTCAGACGCTCTGAAACGAGCGCTTTGTGACATGGAAATGCTGTATTCAGCCAGTTGTGACATGTCTGCTGTCAACGACAAGGCCTGGTCAAAGGCAGCCCCCAGATCACCATTGAAAAAGCTGTCCGCCAGTTCAGCGACCTGAGCAAACAGATCCGTGATCGCAGCGAGCTCCTCTGCATTCAGATCTCCCTGAACCACAAAATTGAAATCCCCTTCACTTTTGAAGCGTGCACGATAGTCCAGGCTCCCGCCTTCACCTCCCTCACTGCGCACCTTGAGTGCCGCCCGCATGGCCGACACCAGATCCAGCTTGACCAGATCCCCCTCACGCGTGCGCAACTCCACCGTCAGACTGTTTTCCAAGCTCGCCCGATAGCGCCCGCGGAAACGACCTTCGAAGGCTAGCGCAGCCGGAACGGTCACCTCCTCATTGTCCCCGGCGGCCTCAGCATCCGAATCGGAGGCGGCCGGCTGTGATGAAGCAGGCACGATGACCTCGTCGGCTGGGTTCGCCGCATCGGCATCCGCCTCGGGGGCACCGACAGATGCGTCGTCATCGCCTGCCTGCCCCGGCCTCATTGCCTCAATGCCCGCCTGAATACCCGTCTCCGTTTCATCAATCGCTGCGCTCAACTCCTCGTTCAGAGCCTGTATTGCATCCAGCACGTCCCGTGCCTCGGCGAATCCTTTTTCCACACCTTCCGCTGCCTGATCCAGCAGCCCGTTGACCTCGGCGTCCTCCGCGCCTTCAGCCCGGGCCTGCTCAACGCGCTGCCCCACAAAACCCAGTACCCTGTCCTGAATGGCCTGCCCATCAAACGGTGCTGCCGGCGCAGGCAGCGGCCGATCCAGCTTTTCGGACATCCGGACATGCAGTTTCTCCGCCAGCATGCGCATGCCACCGTCTCCACCCTCCAGGGCGGTACGACTGTAGCGCACCGACGCACTGAAACGCTCTCTCACCTGCGCTTCACCGCCTGACTGCGTCAGCCGGGCATCGTAACGGTACTGGGTGGAAAACTGGAGGGAGCTGGCCTGGATGTTCATGATGGAGGATCTCCGTAATCAATGGCTGCGCGTAGAACGTTTAACGGCCTGTTTCGCCCGCGCTTTAAGTTCTTTTTGCGATAAGCCGGCCAGGTATTACAATGACGCGGCATGCCCCAAGAGAGCCTCATGAAACCATCTCGTACCAAAATCTACAGCGTGAAGGGTGCCGCCCGGCTGTTTTCACTGCCCGTGGGCCTGTTTGCAGGTGCCATCGCGTTGCTCACTGTTGCCGGACACCCTGACTTTGACCTTGCCTCGGGGCTGATGGCAGCGGTCGCATCCGTACTCGTGCAGGCGTCGGCCAACTTCATCAATGATTACAGTGATCTGCAAAACCCGGAGCTGGCGCAAAGGCTCAGTGAAGCGCAGCGCAGGATCATTCGCCTCAACACGCTGCTCGGCGGCCTGTGCCTGGTCGCGGCAGCCGTGCTGGGCGGCGTGCTCATGGCCAGACTCGGAAGCACAGTCTTGTGGCTGGCACTGGGTGGGCTGATCATGATGCTGGCATACAATATCGAACCGGTCGCACTGAAAAAGAAAGGGCTGGGCATGCCGCTGGTTGCCCTGATGATGGGGCCCTACATGATGCCTGCCATCGCCTGGTGCGCGACGGGCACTGTGCCTGCCCCGGGCGTGTTCCTGCACAGCCTGCTTTTCAGCCTGCCGATTGGCCTGCTGTTGTTCAGCAACGAGTACCGCGATATCGCCTACGACAGTCTCAATGGCGACCGGACACTGGCGGTGCGACTGGGATCCCAGGCCAGCCGGCGGCTGTATCGTACTCTGCTGGTTTTGACAGTACTGGCCTACACCGGACTGCTGGCAAGCACCCCTCTGATGTTGCCCGCCCTGATCCCGGTCCTGGCGCTGGCCATTCATCTGTACCGACGGGCACACCAGCCCTCCCCCGGGCTGCCCCCCAAAACGGGACAGCTGGTTCTGCTCAGCGGCCTGGTGCAGGCTGCCTGGCTTCTGTTGACCCAATGACGAGAAAAGGTATGGGCAAGAAATCACGTACCAAACACCATCGCGCCCCCTCCCCGCGCCACGCTGCCGAGACCCCGGAAATGGCCTCTCCGCCCACTGCGGACACCTTTCCGCCCGCTCCGCTGTGGAAGCGTTTCGCGGCCATGTTCTATGACTTCCTGCTGGTGGTGGCCCTGAGTTTTATCACCACATTCATTTACCTGGGTGCCTTTGCCGCAAAGGTCGGCGGTTTCGACAAGCTCAAACCCCTGATCGAATCCGGCGCCACAGCCGGAGACCCCACCCTCAAGACGGCTCTGTTCCTCGTCATCTTCTTTTTCTTCGCCTATTTCTGGCGACGGCTTGGGCAGACACTCGGCATGCAGGTCTGGCGTATCAAGGTGGTGAGTGCAAACGGTGGCCGCCTGACATGGGTTCAGTGCATCCTGCGTTTCTTCGGCGCACTGCTTTCGCTGGCCTGTTTCGGGCTGGGCTTTTTCTGGAGCAAATGGGACAAGAACGGCCTCACCTGGCACGACCGCTATGCCGAGACACGCGTGATCGACCTCAGGAAAGCTCACGACCATACGTAAATCCCCGTACCTCCCGAACTTGACTTGCCGCAGCGCTTTGGGTGAAATGGTGTGCCATGATGCATAAGAATAACGATACAATACGAGCGGCCTGCGGCATGACCGGGACTATCAGTCAGCACCTGATTTCGGGTTCTGCCCCGGGGGCATCCAGCCGTGTCTCCTTTGTGAAAGCGCTGGCCTATCTTGATGATCAGCTCAACACCCGCCTTTCACTCAGTGAAGTGCTTGACGAGTAGCACACACCCCCCGTTTCCCGTTCCGGTTGCATTCAGCCTGCAACTGCTATGCTTGAAGATTCTGAACTGGCACAAGTGCATGTGGCACTGACGACAGGAGTAGTCCCATGGGCGACGCACCCCCTTTGGTGGTGAAAGATATTCACAAACGATTCAATGATCTGGAAGTGCTCAAGGGCATTTCGCTGGAGACACAAAAAGGTGACGTCGTCTCCATCATCGGCTCATCCGGCTCCGGCAAGAGCACGTTTCTGCGCTGCATCAACCTGCTGGAAATCCCCACCTCCGGTGATATCTGGGTTCATGGTGAGCAGATCAAATTTCAGGAAAAGCGAGGCGAGCGCATCCCGGCCGATCCGCGCCAGGTGGAGCGCATCCGCGCCAGCCTGTCCATGGTGTTCCAGAGCTTCAATCTCTGGTC
>RFIV01000351.1 GCA_003695085.1 Gammaproteobacteria bacterium | reverse complement strand
GCTGCTGGCAAACATGAACCCTCGCTCTTCCGGGATGTTCATGAGGATCGGCAGGCCTTCATAGAGCAAGTAGAGTGCATAGGCCAGTCCGATGAGGCCCGCGAACATGTTCAGCCAGAGGTGAGGGTAGAGGAAAATGGCCCCGATGATCATCAGTGGGGTGGCCGTGTAGGCCGCCAGCTCGATACCGCGGTGTTCCTTGCCGTCCACGCCGTAAGTGGCGGCCAGAAAGTCGATGAACTGACCGAGGATATAGACGCCGGCGAGAATGGCCAGGTACGCCAGGGCGCACAATGATGCCGCGCTCTCGGCTGTCAACCGTACGGGTTCGCCGCCGGCGATGCTCCAACCGATCTGAGTGGTGCCGTAGAAGGCGGCCCCCACGGGAATCAGCGCAAGCAGAAGGATATGTCTCAGATAGAGTTTTTTCGCATCAGGATGTTCTTTGCGGATATCCTGCCAAGCCTTGTCAGGATGTGTGAAAAGATCCAGGGTATGCTCCAGAATCATGCGGCGTCTCCATTAGTTTTGATTATTGTCAATTAAACTATGGAGGGTGGTTATAGTTTAGTCAATTGCTCGGTTATACGATCCTGATCTATCCCTGAGAGGGTTATAAGATGCCAGAATAACAGGCGAGGCAGGCGCCGGGTTTTCAGTCCGGTGCGCGTGACAGGATCGCGGAGCGCACACGATTGTCGATCACTTGCTGCACCTGGATCCGATAGTCGCCGATCTTGAGGCAAACGGCCTCATCCGGAATGAATTCCAGTGCTTCGATGATCAGCCCGCTGAGTGTCTTGGGACCGTCCGTGGGCAGGTTCCAGTCCAGTGCCTTGTTGATAGTCCGTATGGGGGTGCTGCCACTGATGCGGTACAGGCCGTCTTCTAGTCTGGCAATTTCATCCTGTGCAAGCGTGAGGTCCGTGGTGAACTCGCCGACGATTTCTTCAAGAATATCTTCCAGTGTCGCCAGGCCGATCACTTCACCATACTCATCCACGACGACCCCAATGCGACGCTTTTCCTTTTGCATGTTGTAGAGCAGGGTATGCAGGGCCGTGCCCTCGGGGATGAAGTAAGGCGGCCTTGCCAGTTGCAGCAGTTGGGCCTTGTTGGGTTCCGCTTGTGACAACAGGCGCCCGACGTTGCGTGTGTGAAACATGCCGACGATTTCATTCACATCGCCCCTGTATACCGGCAGACGCGTGTGAGGTGGCGCTTTCAGAAGCTCAAGGATCTCGTCAAAACTGTCTTCCAGGTCAATGCCGCTGATTTCATTGCGGGGGATCATGATGTCCTCGACGGTGGCCTGCTCGAGTTCGAGGATGCCCACCAGCATGTCCTGGTGCTTTTTCGGAATGCGGCCGCCTGCTTCACGGACAAGTGTCTTGAGTTCATCGCGCGACAAATGGTCACTGCCCGCCTGCTCGGTGCGCAGCCCGATCATGCGCATCAGGGCGCCGGAAAGCAGGTTGACCGCCCACACCAGGGGGTACATCAGGCGCAAGAGGGGTGTCAGTACGTAGGCTGCCGGAAAGGCGATACGCTCGGGATGGATGGCTGCATAGGTCTTGGGCGTCACTTCGGCAAAAATGAGAATGATCAGCGTGAGGAGGAAGGTCGCGGCGGCGATGCCCCCCTCACCCCAGAGGCGCAATGCGAGCAGGGTCGCAATGGAGGACGCCAGGATGTTGACGAAATTGTTGCCGATCAGGATCACGCCAATCAGCTGATCCGGTCGCTCGAGCAGTTTGCTCGCAAGTGCTGCACTGCGGTGTCCCTGTTTGCGCAGGTGTCGCAACCGGTACCGGTTGAGCGACATCATGCCGGTCTCGGAGCTTGAGAAAAAGGCAGACAGGCCAATCAGGATGGCCAGTGCGACAAGCAAGGTGGTGTCGGACAGTGTGCTCAAGGTCAGGCCTTGCCGAGGATCAGCTCAAGTACCAGCTTGCTGCCGAAGAATCCGAGCATCAGCAGCACGCAGCCAAGCAGCGTGAAGCGCGCGGCCACCAACCCTCGCCAGCCGCGCATGCGATGCCCGAAGATGAGCACCAGAAATACCGCCAGCGACAGCAGCGAAAAGAAGGTCTTGTGTATCAGGTGTTGCGCAAAGAGGTTGTCCACGAACGCGAAACCGAGTGCGATGGCCAGCGCCAGCAAGGCAGCGCCGGCATAGATCAGCTCGAACAGGATGCGCTCCATGGTCTGCAGGGGGGGTAATGCACCCAGCAGGCGGCCGTTATGATGGTGCTTGAGCTGGCGGTTCTGCAGGTAAATCAGGACCGACTGCACGGCGGCGACACTCAGAATGGCATAGGCCAGCAATGACAGGCTGATGTGTGCGGTGAGTCCCAGCCCTTGCGGGTCAGTGGTCGGAACGCCGGGCGAGAGCAGGCCCGTAAAGATGAACAGGGTCGTGATGGGCAGGACAAACAGCAGCAGGTTGCCGATCTTCTTGGTCGCGGCTACGTACAGCGTGAGGCCGGCGATGATGGCGCTGACCAGGGTAGCAGCGCTGAAAAAGTCCAGATCCCAGCTGCCAGCACCCCGGATGAGCCGAAAGGCCAGGGTCAGGTGCAGGGACGTGGCAACAATGCCGGCAACCAGCGCCCTTCGTGAGACTGCCGCGCGCCGTTGCGTGAAATGCCTGAACTGCAGTGCCCAGCTGGCTGCGGACATTATCGCGGCCAGAAAGGCCAGCAAGATAGTGACACCGGTCATCAATGAGTCGAGGTTCCATTCAGAAGAGCCCCAATGATAGGGGGCGGTGACAGGCTTGTACAGTCCCCGGTGTCTCTCCCTCGTCAGCCCCGGGCAAAGCATGTATAATCCGCCAGCTCAGAATAATTCATGCACCCGGGAGTCTGGTGGCCATGTTCGAGAATCTGACCGAACGCCTTTCCGAGAGCCTGCGCAAGATCACAGGCCAGGCGAAACTGACCGATGACAATATCAAGGAGACCCTGCGTGAAGTGCGCAAGGCCCTGCTTGAGGCTGACGTGGCACTGCCAGTCGTCAAGGACTTTGTTGAAAAAGTCCGGCAGAAGGCGGTGGGTCAGGAGGTCATGCGCAGCCTCACACCTGGTCAGGCCTTTGTGCGCATCGTGCAGCAGGAGCTCGAGGCGGTCATGGGGGCCACCAATGCCGAGCTCTCCCTGCGTTGTCAGCCACCGGCAGTCATTCTCATGGCGGGCCTTCAGGGTGCGGGTAAAACCACCAGCGTTGCCAAGCTGGCGCGCTTTCTGAAAGAGCGTCAGAAAAAGAAGGTACTGGTGGTCAGTGCCGATATCTATCGTCCGGCCGCCATCAAGCAGCTGGAGACACTGGCGGGTGACGTCGGGGCGCTCTTTCATCCGAGTTCGCCCGATCAGGATCCGGTCGACATAGCACAAGGTGCTATTGAGGCAGCACGGCGGTCTGCAGCGGATGTCGTGATCGTGGATACCGCGGGCCGGCTGCATATAGATGAAGACATGATGGGCGAGATCCGCCGCCTGCATGCCGCCATCAACCCCATTGAGACCCTCTTCGTGGTGGATGCCATGACGGGGCAGGATGCCGCCAATACGGCCAAGGCCTTTAATGATGCCTTGCCGTTGACGGGCGTGATTCTGACCAAGGCGGACGGTGATGCACGCGGCGGCGCGGCGCTCTCGGTTCGCCATATCACGGGCAAGCCCATCAAGTTCATGGGGGTGGGGGAGAAGACCGATGCTCTGGAGCCCTTCCATCCTGATCGTATTGCCTCCCGCATTCTGGGTATGGGAGATGTGCTGTCTCTGATCGAGGAGGCCGAGCGCAAGATCGACAAGGCCAAGGCCGAAAAGCTGACGAAGAAATTCGTCAAGGGCAAGGGTTTTGACCTGGAGGATTTCAAGGATCAGCTGGAGCAGATGAAGCGCATGGGTGGCATGAGCGCCATGCTCGACAAGCTCCCGGGCATGAGCGGGATGTCCCAGCAGATCCAGCAGCAGGTGAATGACAAGCTGTTCACCCAGATGGAAGCGATCATCAATTCCATGACCGTTCAGGAGCGCCGCTACCCGGATGTGATCAACAACTCCCGCAAGCGGCGTATTGCGGCCGGTTCGGGGACCCAGATTCAGGACGTCAATCGTCTGCTCAAGCAGCACAAGCAAATGCAGAAGATGATGAAGAAAATGAAGAAGGGGAACCTGGCGAACATGATGCGTGGCATGAAAGGAATGATGCCGCCCGGGGGCGGGATGCCACCGATGGGTCGCTTCAAGTAAAAAAGCGGTTTTCAAATCTTGAAAAGTTGCGTAGAATATGCGCCCTTTCTGATATAGATGATTGTTTGAGCAATCGAAACGTAAAAACAGGATACAGACGACGATGGTAAAGATCCGTTTGGCACGTGGCGGCTCCAAGAAGCGCCCCTTCTACTACATCACTGTGACCGACAGCCGCAACGCGCGTGATGGTCGTTTCATCGAGCGTGTGGGCTTTTTCAACCCGCTGGCCCGCGGCCAGGAAGAGCGCATTCGCATTGATACGGCTCGGATTGAGCACTGGGTAAGCCAGGGCGCTCAGCTGTCCGACCGTGTCGCTGACCTGATCAAGGAAAACGCTGCCAGTCAGGCAGCCTGAGCCTGAATGGCAGGACGCAGAACCACTGTCGGGCGTCTGGGTGCTGCCTGGGGCATCAAGGGCTGGGTCAAGGTGAGCAGCTTTACCGACCCGGCCGAGAATGTATTTGAATACGGTGGCTGGTGGCTGACAGGTGAAAATCGTGAGCCACGCTCCGTCAAGGTGCTGGACTGGCGCCCGCACAGCAAAGGCTGGGTGGTGCGTCTGGACGGTGTGACGGATCGGACAGCCGCCGAACAGCTGGCCGGCATGGATATTCAGGTGGCTGTGAGCGAGCTGCCGGAACTGCCGGAGGGTGAGTATTACTGGTATCAGCTGGAAGGGCTGAGTGTCCGGGATACAGGCGGCCGGGAGCTGGGGCGTGTTGTGCGCTTGATGGAAACCGGTGCCAACGATGTATTGGTTGTGCGCGCAGAGAAGGCACAGAGCTGGGGGCGGGAGTGCCTGATTCCCTGGCTGCCGGAACAGGTGGTGCAATCGGTAGATCTGGACGCTGGCCAGATGGTTGTGAACTGGGATCCGGACTACTGACATGTGGTTCGGTGCGGTCACGCTGTTTCCGGACATGTTTGCGCCGGTGGTGCAGGAAGGCGTATCCGGGCGGGCGTTCCGCGATGGGCGGCTGAGCTTTCGGGCGTGGAATCCTCGTGATTTCACGCATGATGTGCACCGTACCGTGGATGACCGACCCTACGGGGGTGGTCCGGGCATGTTGATGAAGCCCGAGCCGCTGAGTGCAGCGATCGATGCTGCGCGGGCAGAGGCACCGGAAGGTGCGCCGGTGGTGTATCTGTCGCCACAGGGGCGCCCGGTGAATCAGGCGCTGCTCGAAGAGGTTGTGAGCTGGCCCGGGCTGATACTGGTTTGCGGCCGCTATGAAGGTATTGATGAACGGGTGGTTGAAACCCGGATTGATGCCGAGTGGTCTCTGGGTGATTTTGTATTGAGTGGCGGTGAAATTGCCGCCATGGCCGTGATCGACGGGATCGCAAGGCTGGTGCCTGGTGTCTTGGGGCATGAGCGGTCTGCGGTGGAAGATTCGTTCACGGATGGGCTGCTGGACTGCCCGCACTACACCCGGCCCCTGGAATTCGAAGGTCGGAGTGTGCCAGACGTGTTGCGCAGCGGGGATCATGCTGCCATCGCGCGCTGGCGGCGGGAACAGGCCCTCAGGCGTACGCTGGAGCGTCGACCGGATCTGCTCGGGC